>CAVIXF010000340.1:0-2007 GCA_963646585.1 Candidatus Gastranaerophilales bacterium HUM_1
GGCCTCATCTGAGGGAAGAACAATACATCCTGGATGGTCGGCTGGTTGGTCATAAACATCGTCAGACGGTCGATTCCCATTCCGAGGCCCGACGTCGGCGGCATCCCGTATTCGAGGGCGCGGACGAAGTCCATATCTATGTACATCGCCTCGTCGTCCCCCTTCTCGTCCTTCAGACGGGCCTGCTCCTTGAAGCGGTCGAGCTGGTCGATCGGGTCGTTCAGCTCGCTGTAGGCGTTGGCAAGCTCCTTACCGCAGACGAAAAGCTCGAAACGCTCGGTGAGATCCGGATTCTCGCGGTGACGCTTGGTGAGCGGGGACATCTCCACAGGATAGTCCGTGACGAAGGTCGGCTGCACGAGATGCTCCTCGCAGTACTCCCCGAAGATGGCGTCTATCAGCTTGCCCTTGCCCATCGTCTTGTCCACCTCCACGTGGAGCTTCTTGCAGGTCTCCACGAGCTGCGCCTCGTCCATCCCGCTCACATCCACTCCGGCGTATTCCTTTATCGCATCGAGAATCGGCAGACGGCGGTACGGCGGCTTGAAATCCACCTGCTTGTCCCCTATGGTGACGACCGTGGTCCCGTGGAGCTTCAGCGCAATCTTTTCGAGCAGCTTCTCCACGAACTCCATCATCCAGATGTAGTCCTTGTAGGCCACGTAAATCTCCATACAGGTGAACTCCGGATTGTGGGTCTTGTCCATCCCCTCGTTGCGGAAGTCCTTCGCGAACTCATAGACCCCGGAATATCCCCCGACAATCAACCTCTTGAGATACAGCTCGTTGGCGATGCGGAGATACAGAGGGATGTCGAGCGCGTTGTGGTGCGTGATGAACGGACGCGCCGTCGCTCCGCCAGGGATGCTCTGAAGAATCGGGGTCTCCACCTCAAGGCAGCCCGCCTCGTTGAAATACTCGCGCATCGTCGCGATGATCTGACTTCTCTTTATGAAAGTCTCCCTCACCTGCGGGTTCACGATGAGGTCCACATATCTCTGCCTGTACTTCAGCTCCGGATCCGAGAACGCGTCGAACACCTCGCCGTCCTTCTCCTTCACGATGGGGAGCACCCTCAGCGACTTGCTCAGAAGCGTCAGCTCCTTGGCGTGGATGGAGAGCTGGCCGGTCTGGGTCACGAAGGCGTATCCCTTGATTCCGATGATGTCGCCGATGTCGAGAAGTTTCTTGAACACCGTGTTATAGAGAGTCTTGTCCTCGCCGGGGCATATCTCGTCACGTTTGATGTACACCTGAATCCTTCCCGTCTCGTCCTGAAGTTCGATGAAGGAGGCCGCCCCCATAATCCTACGCGTCATAATCCTTCCGGCGATGCAGACGTCGCTGAAGTTTCCCTTTTCGGCGTCATATCCCTCCTTTATCTCCCTTGTCGTCGTGTTCACCGGATAGAGCGGAGCCGGATAGGGTTCGATTCCGAGTTCACGGAGTTTTCCGAGCGCGTCGCGCCTCTGCTGTTCCTGTTCGTTGAATTCCTGTGTAATCATATATTTTCTTATTTATCTCTATCTTTCTGAATATGACGACGTCGCTGACGGATGAGACTCCGACGCGTCGACACAATCGTACAAAAATACGACATTTATTCTTAATTCTGAAACTATTTGAGTACCTTTGTGAGAATGGAAAAGAAATGGGTCATACGGTCTTCGGCGGACGAATCGACGGTTCGTGAACTTTCTTCGGAACTCGGGATAGACCCGGTTCTGGCGGAGCTGCTCGTACAGAGGGGCGTACGCACTTTCGAGGAGGCGCGGGCGTTTTTCCGGCCGTCTCTGGAGAACCTGCACGACCCGTTTCTGATGAAGGATATGGACAAGGCCGTCGCCAGGGTCGAGAAGGCTCTGAACGGCGGGGAGAAGATACTTGTCTACGGGGACTACGACGTTGACGGGACTACGGCCGTTTCTCTGGTATATTCCTTCCTCTCCCGGCTGACTTCGTCCGTAGGCTCATATATCCCCGACCGCTATGACGAGGGATACGGGG
>CAVIXF010000341.1:0-46276 GCA_963646585.1 Candidatus Gastranaerophilales bacterium HUM_1
ATCCTGTACGGCACTGTCCGAAACTTCGGGCGGGACGAAATCGAAAACTTCTCCCTGCTCCAGGAGGTCGAACCGGTGTCGGAGACCATCTCCATCAACACGGTCAATTTCACCCTGAAAAAGCAGAGTGACGTCGATTTCATCTTCCAGGAAAAGCAGCCGGTCTACACCTACTTCGACGACACGCTCGTTCAGACGACATTTATCACGCACTACGAGCGGAACTCCGACAAGACATATGATATCGAATCGGAAGACTATATTTCCATCCTCGACGATTCACCGTTCGACGGCGGGATGTATTCAGCGAAGAACGCCGCCGACCTCATCGGCGAAATGCTCTCGCCGCTCAAAGTCGAGTACGAAATCGCCGACAACCTGAAAACCGCGACGCTCACCGGATACCTCGCGATATCTTCCTGCCGCGAGGCGCTGAACCAGATCGCTTTCGCCCTCGGCGCAGTGGTGGACACGAGCCGGTCAGACAAGGTGAAAATATACAAGCTCTCCGACGCCGTGGCGGGCACGCTGAACTCCACGAACACCTTCTCCGGGCAGTCGACCACATTCCGCGACAAGCTCACCGAACTGCGGCTCACGGCGTACTCCTACGTCACCGGCAGCACCGACTACACCGCGTACAAAGCGGCGGACAGCGGAACCGGAACGAACATAACAGTCACTTTCCCCGAACCGCTCCACTCGCTGTCCATCACGAACGGCACGATCGTCTCACAGGGCGTGAATCAGGCGGTCATCAACGCGAACGCGAACTGCGTTCTGACCGGGAAGAAGTACGACAAGACCCAGACCGTCGTCACGAAGCGAAATCCGCTCGTCCTCGCCGGGGACAAAGAGAACGTCGTCGAACTCAAAGACTTCACCCTCGTCAACCGCACGAACGCCGACGCGCTCGCCACGGCAGCGTACAACTACTACTCCGCGCGGCGCGAAATATCTGAAAAGATAATAGCCGGAGACCTCACGGTCGGCGACAAAGTGACGCAGGAATACGACTACATGGACGACGTGACCGGACGCATCGTCAGCATGAAATACAACGTTTCCGGAACGGCTAAGGTCGCGGAGGTGACTATCAAATGAGCCTTAATCTTGTATATGACCGGACGCAGGAAGATGTGACCTCATCCGCCGCGATACGGAGCGCACACCAGACACCCGGAGGCTACAACTGGTCGGGGGTGACTGATGCCGAAAGGGCACGGCTCGAGCGCGGGACGCTCACTTACAACACCCTCAACCGCGTCGAACAGGCCGTAAAAACCCTCGCCGCCGCGCTGACGTCGGCGGGGTATCCGGTGGAGGTGGAGCCGGTGCTTAAGGGGAGTTCGAGGTTGCCGAGCGGGTATACGGAGGTGGAGTGGATTGCGGCGAACGGGACACAGTACGTCGATTCCGGCGTCACCGAGACCGCCGACACGGCCGTCGATTGTAAATTCGATATCGATACCGTCGCGTCGGACTACCTTTTTGGTACACGGCAGAATAGCAGCAATCTTAGCTACAACGGCATATATAAAAACAATGTGCTGGAGTACAACTATAACGAAATCAGCTTTACGGCCGCGAGCAGCATCGAGCTTACCGAGGAAGTCTCCGGGACGACGAACAATATCACTATTAACGGCGTCTCGTACACCGCGTCGACCGGCACCGGAACCGGCGAGACTATGCTGATCTTTGCAATCCGGTATCAGTCCGGGTACAATAGCAGCAGGGTGCGACCGTACGGCGGGGCGACGAAACTCAGGTACTTTAAGATCAAGCAAAACGGGGCTCTTGTCCGAGACTATATCCCCTGTAAAAATCCGGATGGTGTTGTGGGGCTGTATGATGTCATCGGGAAACAGTTTTACACTACGCCCCTTGCGGAAGACCCCGTTGCACTGCCGGACGGGTACACGCAGCTTGAATATCTGCAAAGCACCGGAACGCAGTATATAAACACCGGCTTCACGCCGAATCAGGACACGCGCGTCGTCTGCCGGGCAAAGTGCCCGGTGTCAACTACTACAAACTTTCTGTTCGGCGCGAGAGTGTCAAACGCCGCAAGTCAGTACGCGTTTCTCGGCGCGGCAGCGGGGACATTTCGGTCGGACTACGCGACGGTGTGGGGGTCTTTCCCGTCGTCGCTTAACACATCAGATACAATCCTGATCGACAAGAATAAAAACGTTACCACGATAAACGGCGGCAACGCTGTAACTGCGACTGCAACTACGTTTTCGGCCGGTTCGCCGCTCGCATTGTTCGGCGTAAACACTGCCGGGACAATCACTTATGGAAAAGTCACTATCCATCGGGCGAAAATCTACGACAACGGCAAGCTCGTCCGCGACATGGTTCCCGCGCGGAACAGCTCCGGCACGCTCGGAATGTACGATCTGGTGAGCGGTACATTTTATACCAACGCCGGAACCGGCACATTTACCGCTGGGGCGGATATCGTCGGATTTACAGCCGGAAGTGAAATCGGCAAAGCCGAAAACCGCGAATGGCAGGAAGGCGATATCATCCGGCGTGGGCAGTGGACGACGTACCTATCCAATGTGCAGAAACTCCGCGACGCGTACTACACGCTGGCGGAGACGGGGCAACTTCCGGAGCCGGAAGACAAGCTGGGGTATGAGGGCGCGAATACCATCGAAAAGGTACTCGCAGACATTGACTTACTGCTCGACGAGATGACAGCGGGCTACAGACGGTGCGGAACTTTCCGTTCCGGAAATAACGCGGTACACTTACCGCTGAAAGGAAGTATCTAATGGCATATACAGCGCCAACAATCAAAGATCGCGTCGCCGCTGGTGACAACAAGTACACCATGCAGACGCTATCAGACGGGCGGGTTCTGCTCACGCCGTCGCCGGATGAGGTCGAAGAGGCGGGGACAGAGATCAACAAAGTGCTGTTGCAGCCGCTGTTCGATCTCGCGGCGTCGCATGACGCGACAATCGAAGAAATGCTGGCAAAGCTCGGAATCCTTGCCCCCTACGAGGACTACTGGTGGCGGACAAAAACGAGCGCAGGATCGTACACTCTCACGATGGCGGCGGCGGGCAGCATCAGCGGAGCGTATTACCATGAGACTATAAATTATACCAGCGGCACATCCGACGACTTTTACGCCATTCCCATCAACACACGTACATGGACTTCCGACGATAGCTACAGCGATAACGGCTCGCAGACCATCAAATACGCGTCGAGCATCACAATGGATTCGTCCGGTAATATATCGCTTGTGAATCCGACGACAATCACCGTCGACGCCGATACCGTGACATCTTATCAAAGCACGCTGCGCGGGAAATACGTCACCGGGCTCGACCAGAATGAAAACCTGATTTACAAAATCGGGCAGTACGCATCGATCGCGACATGGACGCCGAATCCACGCAGCTATAGCTCTTACACACGGTACACGCAGATGTGGGGATATAGAGCAAGCTCGCCGGGCAGCCTTTCGATCGAAGTCGCCGTCGCGCAGTACTCGTCGACCTCGAGCGACTACACCTACGTCCACAACTCCGATCCGGACTTTTATCCGCACAGCGGCACGACAAACGGGACGGAATATCAGTACCTCGGGAAAATATATGACGCCGCCACGGCCGACGCGCCGTTTGGCATTAAGACTGTAAACGTTACGTCGGCAAGCTGGAACAGCAGCAAGCAGTACACCGTCACGACGAAATGCACACGGTATCTGCTGTTCGGCGGCGGATTACAAACAAAAGGTGTGGCATTGCTTGTGGATGGCACGAAAGGCTATGGAATGCAAGCATACTACGGCGACACCGGATACGATAGATATGCTTCATCGCTTGTCGGAGAAGCGACTGCGGGAATAGGCGTCGCGACCGTCACCTTCACGTCGACCGGCTTCCGGCTCTCGCACTCGGCGACGACCGGGCCCGCGCTGACGCTCGCATACTTACCACTTGCATAGGAGGGCATAATGACCTATCAACTCTGGGACAAAGAATCCCCGATCTACGACATCACCGCCGAACAGGCGGTAATCAACAATCCGCTGTACGGGAGCGAAAACAGCTACCTTATCCTCCGTGACGACGGGTCAATTCTCGACATTCTGCCGATATCGACGCTTCGGGAGTTGACCGGCAAAGACGACAACGCGACCGACGAGGAAGTCTGCGAGGCGTACATCGCGCAGCTCACCGCGACGCCGGAGCCGGTCGGAGACCTCGCCGAACTCTCCGCTAAGGTCGCCGACCTCGAAAAGCAGCTCGCCGTGGCGAAAATCTTACTGGGGGTGGAATGATGACACTGATTGAACTTGCAAGAACCCTTCGCCCGCTGCTTGAAAAGGCTATGACCAAAACCGAAAGCCTGACCGACGAGGAGGCAATCGCGGCGACCTGCCTGTACCCGCACTGGAGCGGGGAGAGCGTCGAGTACGCGGCGGGTCAGCGGGTGCAGTACGGCGGCACGCTTTACACGGTGCTCCAAGCCCACACCTCGCAGGCGGGATGGACGCCGACCGGCGCGGTGTCGCTGTGGGCGAAAGTGCTCATTCCTGATCCGACCATCGTGCCGGAGTGGGAACAGCCGGAAAGCACGAACCCGTACAAGAAGGGCGACAAAGTGAAGCACAACGGTAAGACATGGGTATCCGACTACGACGCCAACGTCTGGGAACCCGGTGTCTTCGGCTGGTCGGAGGTAACCGAATGATCGTCGAGAAAATAATCGCGTGGGCTGTGCCCTTTGTCTGCGGCGGAATCATCACCGGCATCGTCGCATATATCAAGACGCTGAAAAAGCGGATCGACGCCATCGGCGAAGGGGTGCAGTGCTTACTGCGAGCTGAAATAATACGAAATCATGAAAAGTGCATGGACAAGGGCTTCTGCCCGATCTATGCGAAGGAAGCCTTGAAAAGGGTTTATCACGCTTACCATGACCTTCAGGGGAATGACGTCGCGACGAGACTTTATAATGAGGTCATGGAATTACCTGTGGAGGCGAGAAACAATGATCAGAATTAAAGCGGACAAAGACGGGAGACTGACGCAGTGGGACAAAAACCGCACCGTCATCATCACCGGGCTTGACAGCATCGACGGCGTAAAGGTACACTTTTCGAGCCCGACCGACAACCACGACGCTTATGTCGTCGAGCCATTGGAGACCGACGGAGTAGTCACGGCGGAAATTCCCGACGAGCTGCTGACCATCGCCGGGACAATCTGGGTATATGTGTACCCGGACAGCTACACCAAGTCATCGGCAGTGCTCAGTGTTATGCGGCGGGAGAAGCCGGATGACTACACCTACGGCGGGGGCGGTGCTCCGCAGGTGCAGGCTGACTGGGGGCAGAACGATGAAAGCGCGGTTGATTTTATCAAAAATCGGCCGGGCGGGTACATGGGCGATCCACACGAAGGGTATATACTCAACATGACCGAGTATGCTTTCGCGACCACATACGGCGACGCTGGTATTGAAGTACTTGACGAAATAATTCCTCTTTCAGAAGGCGCTGAATATACAGTCGAGTGGGACGGCACACCGTATCGTCTCACGGCAACAAAACTGGAGAGCGACTCCGCCGAAGCGGCATTTATCGGAAACGCCGCAATAGTTCAAATGGGAGCAGATACTGGAGAGCCGTTTTGCGTTCTCTCCGTCGAAGATCTAGTCACACAAATAGCGACGTCTGTTGCCGCCAAGCACACTGTCGCGATTTCTACTTTGATAGCGCCTGTCATTCCGATTGACAGCAAGTTCCTCCCACAGAGCGTTTTTGATTACAACGCATTAAATAATAGGCCGGTAACCGCAGAGCCTCTTGACATTACCATGAGTAAACAGCTAAATTCATACACCTTGACAGCGGGCAGCAGTTATATCGCGCACGTCAATGAGACGCTCGAAGTTGAGGGCGCTGCATTTTACAGAATTAGCGGCACAATAAGCCTTACATACCAGAATGATCTCACAACGGCAGAACTGATTCTTGACGGGTTATATCCTTCGACTTCGACGAGCGACGGCGAGTATATTGAACTCGACGAAGTGGGAGAATTCCCTGGCGACAGAAACCACAGTCCGTGGTCGTTCAAGGCATCGCGGTTATACTCGGCTTCTTCCCGTCTTTACGATGGGGCTTTGTGCGTTTCTTACAATATCAGTAGATTGAGCGCACTTTTTGATATCAAGATAAATCTCAAAATAGAGAAAAAGATAACGCAGTTAGATACGGATTATATTCCCGCAGAAATAGCGAGGAAAGCGGATATTCCCAATATTCCAGTCGCTACATCATCGAATTCTGGCGAAGCGCTCGTTGTTGGCACGGATGGAACGTTAAAATGGTCTTCCGACGTGATTATCCCATCTTCGACTGCTGACTCCACCAAAAAATTCCGCATAACCGTCGACGATACCGGCACGCTAAGTGCCACGGAGGTAACCGAATGAAAGGCATCGACATCTCCAAACACAACACAATCCGTAGCTTCCCGGCGCTGAAAGCCGAAGGCATCGCATTCTGCATCATCCGCGCGGGCTTCGGCACAAGCGTCGACCCGAAATTCGCCACGCACATCAAAGCGGCGAAAGACTGCGGAATGCTTGTCGGCGTGTATTGGTTTTGCTACGCCCGCGATACCGTCGAGGCGCGGCGGGAGGCTGAGGTCTGCGCGACCACCTTGAACGGGTGCAAGCTCGATCTGCCGGTGTTTTACGACTTTGAGTATGACACCGAAAGATACGCCGCAAAGACCAAGGTGAAGTACGACACCAAGTCACGGACGGACATCATCGAAACATTTTGTGCCGAAATCACGAAGCGCGGGTACAAAGCGGGGGTGTACACGAACCCCGACTACTGGCTGTACAAGCTGAATTCCGACCGGCTCGCGAAGTGGCCGCTGTGGATCGCGGCTTACAGACAGGCAGACTGCAAGGCGTCATTTGCGACCACCTCGCCGTCTGATCTCCCTCCGGCATACCAGAACGCCATGATATGGCAGTTCGGCAAGTGTAAATTCACGAAAGCCGTGGGGGATGTGGACATCAACTATGGGTACGGCATCAAGCCCCCCGCGAAGAAGACCTACAAAGTCGGCGACCAGTACACCATCAAATCCGGCGACGTCTACACCACCGGGCGCAAAGTTCCGGCGCGTGTCGTCGGGAAGGTTTGCACCATCAAGCAAGTACGCACCGGCGCGATACTGCTCGCGGAAATCAATTCCTGGGTGGCGGTATGAGGTACTTAAAGCGGCTGATCCTCGCCGTGCTCATATACCTCGCGTTGTATCTCCCCTTTATCGCCGTCCTGCAAGCCGTCACCGGCGCCGACCTTACCGCCGCGTTTTCCGTCGGCGGCATCGTCGGGGCGGTCGAACTCGCACTCGGGAGCTTAATTAAAATCACCGAAAACAAAGAGATAAGCAAGAAAGGATATATTGAAAATGGACAAGATGGATATAACGCCGATTCTGGAACTGATAATCAAGCTGGTCTTTACCCTGATAACCCTCTTCCTGATCCCGAAGATCAAGGACTTTCTGGCGGCGAAAGTCTCGGAGAGCGACCTGAAGGAGATCATACGATGGGCTGAACTCGCCGTCCAGGCGGCGGAAGAGGCAGAACGCGCCGGGCTGATCGACAAGAAAGCGAAATATGATTACGCGAAGGAATTCCTCGAGGCTCGAGGCGTGACCTTTGACGCGGACGCTATGCAAGCGCTGATCGATTCCGTCGTGTGGGATCTTTTCAACCAGTTTAAGAAGGACGCCGAGACCGAGGACGATTCCCCTGAAAAGGAGATGTGAGCGGTGCGGGCTGACGATGTGGCCGATCTCTCCCGGTCTGAGTGGACCAGGGTTATAGACGAGCACATCCACGACGAGGCATGGCGGCGGATTTTCAAGCGCCGCTGGCTCGACGGGGTGAAGCTCGAGCCGCTGGCGGAAGAATTTGACCTCTCCCCGCGGCAAGTACAGCGCATCGTGCGCATCTGCGAGCGCAAAATCATCAACCATATGTGAGCGAACCGGGCAGTGTAAAACTGTCCGGTTTTTGTCGTTCACAGCGGGCGGTTTTTGTGGTATCATATATGTGCCGGAGAAATCCGAGTATATATACAGGATGGTGAATCCACATGGCAGAATTTGCAAGCAACGGAAAAGCGAACGCGGCGCTGACCACCGGTATCATCGGTACGGCGGGTCTGGGCGCGGCTCTGCTCAACGGCGGTCTCGGCGGACTGTTCGGCGGCTACCGGAACGGCGGCTGTAACGAAGACCATACCGTCGACCGCTACGAGGCACAGCAGCAGGCGAGAATCGCGGAGCTGGAGACCGAAGTGAAGCTTCGCGACGCGAACACCTACACCGACCAGAAGATGTTGGAGATGTACAAGTACTTTGACGGCAAGGTGCGCGGGCTCGAAATGGCCGACGCGGCACAGCAGATCACCAATCAGCGCATGGCGGACAGCTTTGAGGCCGTCCACACCGACATCAACTGCGTCAAGAACGAGCTTTACGCGGCTATCCGCAACGAGGCTGAAAAGCGCCGCTGCGGCGACAACTCCATTGTCACCTACGCGAACGCGACGTTCTACCCGAAAATGGTCGCCGACGTCACGACCGGCTCGGACACCACTGCGCAGAGCACGTACAACCCGCTCCCCAACTGCGGGTGCAACGGCAACGGCTGACGGCAGGGGCGGCAATCGCCGCCCCATTTGAGGTGATGATATGGTAACTCTGGCACAGGCGACAGCCGGAATCGAGAAATACCTCGACACGGAAATCCTCGCGAAAATTCCCGGCTGGCAGAAGTGGGTTCTCGGCGCGGCGGCGTCGCGGATGCTGTCCCGGTCGGGAGAGATTTTTAACACGCTGAAAAACAACCCCGTCGTCGCGGCGATGGGGATAATCGACGAAAACGATCAAATCGACATCGATGCCATATACCGGGAATTCTCGGCTCAGGCACAGCGCGGAGCGATAACGTTCGACGTTCCGCTCGTCGGGGCGCTGACGCTCGGGGCGGGCGACGTCGACCAATTGTATCGATATATTATCGGAGGGTGAAAATGAAAGACGAAGTTATGCGCGGTATCGTATGGACGATCACCGACGGGATAAAGGACGCGGGGATGACCTACGACTACGCCGAGGACGCGAAAGAGGCAGGGAAGCCGGAGCTCGCGGCGCTGTTTATCGAAGACGCGAAGTACCG
This sequence comes from Candidatus Gastranaerophilales bacterium HUM_1, assembly GCA_963646585.1. Lineage (GTDB taxonomy): Bacteria > Bacteroidota > Bacteroidia > Bacteroidales > UBA932 > Cryptobacteroides. Next base: position 9,250 of record CAVIXF010000341.1, read on the forward strand.
GCTCGGGAAAGTCAAGGAGTGGTACGAAAGAGCAGTCTCGATGCACGGGCAGGTCGACGGGGTGACTGAGGAGCTGATTGAGGTGCATAAACAGGTTTATCGGGAGCTGCTGGACAAGGTGCTGAAATTTAAAGCTTAAGCCGGAGGGGCGGAAACGCCCCCTCTTTTTTTACTTAAAATTTCTTCGAGAAAAATATATTTTTTTCTCGAAAACCCCTTGACAAAATCGAGAAAGTATGGTATAATATATATGTAAACAAGAGGGGAGCGGACAACCCCGGAAACCGCAGAAGGAGAACAAAATGAAGCTTACGAATGAAATGATCGAAAAGGCAAAGGCGGCAATCGAGGCCGACGAAAAGCACGAAATCTTCGCGATCCGCACTCAGGACGTTCCCTTCGAGATGGGAAAAATCGATCACAAGTCGCTTGTCTGGATCGACGGCGAGATGACCGACGAAGAGCTCGACGGCATCTGCGCGACAGCCATTGATCCGGATGACGTCACGAAGTGGCTCAACCGCCACAGCCGCGAAGGCTACGAAGGCGAGCACATCGCGATCCTCGCGGGCAAGGAAAGCAAGGCGGGCGAAGATCCCTTTGAAATCATCATGGAAACCCCCGACGTTATCGCAATCCTCGCGTAAAGCACACGCTCCTGAGCCGTCGAACGTATCGGCGGCATCCAAAAATCAAGCTGGCGCATCGGCTACACGGCGAGAAGGATAAAACACTATGTTTTTCAACGAAATCAAAATTGCAGGTAAAACCTACGCCGCAGTCAGCTGCACTGCATACCTCCCGACTATCGGCGAGACCGAAGCTGACCGCCGCGACATGATGATCATTAACGCAAACGCATACGCCGACACTGACGAGAACAACTATATGCTCATCCCCGAGTACCTCGATGAGGGCGAAGAAATCTCCGAGTGGGATTCCGCATGGAGCACCGATAGTGACGACCTCGGAACGGCAATTCACGATGGAGAGTGGTTTGACGTCCACGCCGCGCACACCGACGACGAGCGTAACCACAACGAGACCGAGCCGGTGAGAGCTTCGGCCAGCTCCTACGGCGGCCAGGCAAGCTACAGCGGTTCCCGCGGCGACGAATCGGTTGACATCCTTGACGTGACCATCCCCAGCAGTGCATTCTTCCACGACACTGAGCATCGTCTTCTCGCAGAGTTGGTTATCGATGCTTCCGAGACATACGACGAGACTGCGAGCTATTCGGCACTCTGTGAGATGATCTCGGATGCTATGGGGGCTCTGGCTTGCCGCCTTGTCAAGCCGGTCGTCATCCCGCTCAGTGACTTCTGCGGCGGTGAGGATATCACCATCGAGCCGACCCAACCGCATGACGACGAGGATCACGCTTACGACGACGCTCAGATCGTCGAGGGTGTGAAGGTCGAAACCGTCTAATTTCATCGAAACAAGCTGTCCTATCGGCTTGACGGGGAGAAGGAGACCAAAATGTTTAACCTTTGCGACGATACCAACCACGAGGCAGGAATCATCATCCACGGCGAAGAAGCCGTGATCGTCACCAACTGGAGCAGCTACGGAGACAACCGCGTCCCGATGCTCCTCGACCCGCTCGGCCTGATGGAATGGCCGATCGACGACGAGGACGAGGATGTGAAGATCGTGAAGCTGCGCGACGTCGAGGACATCCGCGACGAGCTTCCCGGAAAAGTGTGGATCAATGAGGACGGCGACGCCGAAACCGACATGGACATCGTCAGCGACGCGAATGGCGACCTCCCAGCCCTGTTCGGAATTCGCACCGGCGACACCGACCCGGATTTTTACAAGAGCATTCCCCGCCCGTTTTCCGGCAGTGTTTATGAGATCACCGGAGCTGATATTAAGGTGATCACGATTAGGGTGTGGGACTGATGGTGCGAAAGTGTAAAAAGTGCGGAACGGAATTTGTCCCACAAACAGAGGACCGCTACCTCTGCTCCGAGTGCTACGCGAAAACGATGAGCGAAAACGCCTTCCGCCGTGTCAAGTGCTGGACGTGCGGCAAGGAATTTGACGGGCGCATCCGCTCGCGTTACTGCCCGGACTGCGCGGCAGAGAGGCGACGCGAGCGCGACCGGCAGTACCGAAAGACTGGGACGAGGCGCAAGCTCGGCAGTATCGACCACTGCGAAATCTGCGGCGCGGAGTATGTCGTCGTCAGCGGGCGACAGCGCTACTGCGCGACCTGTGCGGAGGAAGAGAAGAAGAAGTACGCCGCGCGGGAGAAGCGCGAGTGGTATGACGCCGGAGGAAAGCAGAGGCGCGACGCGAACCGCACCCGCCTGAAGACCGACGCGACCGTGTGCCCTGTGTGCGGCAAGGCTTTTACGGCGTCGCCGGAGCATCCGCACTACTGCTCGCGGGGGTGCGCCGAAATTGCCGCCGACAATGCTGAGGTACGCCGTATCGTCAATCGCGACCTGCTCACGGAAAAACTCAACGCGCGGAACAAAACCGGCGTCAGAGGCGTACACCTCGACAGCCGGAGCGGCAAGTATATCGCGAAAATCACCGTCGACAAGGTGACGCACACGCTCGGACACTTTGACACACTCGAGGAAGCCGCGAAGGCTCGGCACGACGCAGAAATTTATTATAAGGAGAAAAAATCATGAAAAAAGTAATCCAAGGTGTCCTCTGCGACACCAGCACAGCAAAATACCTCGGAAAGGCATCCTATCTGGGTGACCGCGACTTTGCCCACTGGAACGAGGAACTTTACCGAACAAAATCCGGGAAGTATTTCCTCTACGGCGAGGGAGGACCCGCCAGCCGATACGCCGTGACCATCGGGCAGAATGAGTGGTCGGGCGGCGAGAAGATACAGCTGCTCTCCCGCGAAACCGCGATGGAATGGGCGGAGGAATATCTCGACGGCGACGAGTATATTGCAGCCTTCGGCGATCCGGAGGAAACCGAGAAAGCCATGTCGATCGTCCTGCCGGTGACGAGCAGGGAACGGCTCGAGGTGCTCAAGCGCGAGACCGGGATGACATTTTCGGAGATTATCGCGAAGGCGGTTGATCAGTACCAAAAATGAGAACGAGCCGGGGATTTTGCCCCCGGCTTTTCTCGTGACAGCGTGACGGATTCGTGACGGATTTGGTTCCAAAATGCCGTTTTTCGTGGCGGAATTCCGCTATGGGAGACGGAATAAGAAGAGCCGAAAACCCGCATGAATACAAGAAAAAACCGCCTATCGGCTTGATAAGCGGTTTATTCCGTTGGCGCGCCTGGCGGGATTCGAACCAGTCGGAAATGTCCGAAAAACTCGATGAATACTGGATTGTTCAAAAAACGTGACGGATTTCATGACGGATTTCATAAAATGCCGTTGTAGTACGTTTCAAGCCGGTCGAACATTTCGTCCTTCTTGTCCTGCATAATGTGGCCGTAAACACGGTTTACCATATTCTCCGTATCATGCCCCAGATAGTTGGAAATGTACTTCGTCGGAATCCCCAACATGATCATTACCGACGCGCAGTAATGACGGAGCTCATGAAATGTATAATGCTTGCCCGGGCAAGCGGTTTCAAGCGCGACGCAATACCTATCGTAAATATTGTGCGCCTTAAGGTCGGTGACAAACTCGGCGTCGGGACGATAAGCGCGTTTAAGCGACGCATACACGGGCGGGAGCATTTTCAGCGTCCGTGTGCTGTCCGTCGTCTTCGTGCCTTTGAGGCAAATCGACCGGTCGGCGCGGGTGATTTTCGCGGAGCGTATGCGCAGCACCTTTTTGTCAAAATCAACATCCCGCCACCGCAGACCGAGAATTTCCGACTGCCTCATCCCACAGAGCGCCGCAAGGTATACCGGTGCGTCTATGTCCGTCCCCTCGACCTCATGTAGCAGGGCAAGGACGTCCGCCTCCGTCGGGATTATCGTGTCGGGCTTCTCCCGCTGCGGCAATTTCGTCCGCAGCACAAACTCCGGTCGGAACATCTTAAGCGACGCGGACAACAGCCCGTGCATATTCCGCACCGTTTTCGGCTTGTGGTCGACCGATTCAAGCCCGATGGCGATTTGCACCTGTTCCTGCGTCAGCTCCGACACGAGCAGTGGCTGTATCGTCTCGAGGCTGTTGTCGCACAGCTTGATATACTCATCGTACGTCTTCGGCGACAGCGTGTTCTTCTTCGCCTCCGAATACCGCCTCATCGCCTCGCCGACCGTCATCCCCGCATAGGGGTCGTCCGGCTTGTCCACCTTCTGTTCCGCCTCGAACTGCGCCGCGCGGAGCTGCACGTCCTTCTTATCCTTGCCGGAAAACGTCTTGTACTTATTATCCCCAATCAGCACCCGTGCCCGCCAGCTGCCGCTCGGAAGCTTGTCTATAATCATGCCTTCACCTCTGAATCCATCCGACCGTGGGATTCATTAAATCATACGCGAACAGAAAGCATATAAACGCCACGAGCAGCACCGCGACCACCACGGCCGCCCGGAACTCCTTCTGCGTCCGCGCTATCATTGCCTTCAAATCCTCGATCCGCTCGAGGTATATCTTCTCCAACGCATTCACGGCTTCTTCCATTGTCACTTCTTCCGGTTCCTCCTGTTCATCCGTTTCAGACACCCCGCTCACCAACTCGTCAACCGTCACGTCGAACGCCGCCGCGAGCAGCGACACCGTTGTGCGCGTCGTCGGGTATCCCTTCAATATCCGCTTTATCGTCCCCTCCGACAACCCCGCCGTCTCGGCGAGCCGCAAATTCGTGAGGCAATTTTTGTCCATTAATTTCTGTAGCGCGTCCACATTTACGGTGATATTTGCCAATATTAACCTCCGTTACCCGAACATTGTCGAAAATTGACCGACGATTACCCTTGCGTTTTGGCGAAAATGGGTGTATAATGGAATCAATCAATAAACGCGAAAGCGAGGATATCCGAATGAAGTACATACCGAATCAGCCCGAACCTCCCGACTACGAATACCGATACCTCACAAAGGACGAACTCAAACTCGTCAAAGACTTCCGCACCCTCGCGCCGGAAAACCAGCGCAAGGCAATCGCCCACCTGCGACGGCTCAAACAGTCGCAGGAATAATTACTCGCCGCCTTCGGGCGGCTTTTTTATTTTATACTTGCATTATAAATTAATTCTTCGAGCTTGTCGCGATCCCATAGCACAACCCCTGTCTCTTTTGCGAGAATCTTTGCATTCTCGCTGAAATACAAGTTGGTTATGACAACCGCGGAATCCGCATTGTAGTGAATGCGCCCTGAATATATCTCTTGAACCGGTTTGAGCCCGATTCTGCTGCCCGGCGAATACCTCTTGCATTGAATCGCATATTTCAAGCCGTTCTTATGCGCGATTATGTCTGTACCGTAATCGCCGCTTGCAACAGTCACTTCGACGTGCTGAAATCCGTTTTTGCGAAGCAACTGCGCAATATAGTGCTCGAACATATGCCCTTCCATGTAATCGATATCATGCCAGTCGATTTGATGATCCGGCGATGGTAGAGCGGCGTTCTCAATGCGTTTTCTCTCGGCGTAATTCGCTAAAGCTTCACAGGCTGCTAAAATCACAGGAAGCAATAAGTGCAGTATCTTAACTATAGCAATTATAGATAAAATTGCAACTACAACTTTCCAGTAATTAACAAGAATCGCAAACGCAAATATCCCGACCGCTATGGTAAATGTGCATCCAACGTCCGACTTCGACGATCTCCTACTCATGACCGTTCATCGGTTCGGCTCGCGCACAGTGCTTCAAGCCTTTCGACGATATCCGCCATGCCGTGCAAATGCGCGCCTATCGCAGAGCACACCGCCCCTGCCGCAAAGACGCCGAGAACGACGCCTACCCAGAACGACGCCGCGTATGCCATACCGCCGTTTACAAACGACACGACGAAGATTATAACAGCGGCGACATACGCCAGCGCCGCTATCACGGCGAACACGGTCGAAATGCGCTTCAACCACGGGATTGACTCGGGTGCACTTCGCTTTACGGTTGCTGCGGGGGTGGATTCATTTTGTTCCATAACAAATCATCCTTTCATCTGTTCAATAATTTTTTTGAAAAGCTCGCGCTTCTCCGGCGATATGTCACGGTAAAGTTCGAGCATTTCTACTTCTTCGGGGGACAGCTGCACCGGGGTGCTGTCCGGGGCGGGGTCGTCAGTCTCTCCGATGAGATAATCGGGGGAGACGCCGAGGGTGCCAGCGAAACTGTTGAGGTCTTCCGGCTTCAAAGCACATTTCCCGTTCCATATATCGTTGAGATATGTGTTCTTCCTGCCTATCTTGTCGGTGAGGTATTTTTGAGATATGCCGGTTTCCTTACACGTTTGTTTCAGACGTTCTTTGAATGTGGTAATATTGTACATAAATAGCCTTTCTTTTTGTGCACAACGGCGAATCTAATAATAATTAGATAAACCTATTGACATCTAACAAAAATTAGAGTATAATATATTCAGTCACAAGAAATTGACAGGAGGTGAAGAAAATGGTACCTCGTGAAGAGCTCACCCCACAGGTCGTCGTCGATGGACTGGCGGACAGCTACGCAGCGTTTCTGAAGGTCGCGCGGCTGTATCTCGGGGCGGACATTGAGAAGCCTTTCTACGAGCTTAACGAAGCTTTCAAGAAAGCGATTGACGCTGCTCTTACTTTCTACCACGGCTGGAAGATTTCCTCTTTTTCAGAGTCATCCGCTGTTGCTCCGGAAGATCAATCTGTTCGATAAGTTCAAGCAATAAGTCGTGAACTTCGTCCGCTTTCCGCGCGTCGGCGAGCTGATTTATTCGAGTTATCAAGTCCCATTGCGAGCGGTCGACATACAGATAAATTTTACCGCACACCTGATAAAACTTGTTGTTCTGCCCAGACCGGCACGTGCTTACTTCATCGATATACTCAGTCAGCGCGGCAAGCTTAAGCTCATCGAAATGTTCTATCCGCTTCCGCCGCTCATCGAGCCGGGACGCCACAAGCTGAATGATTCCCGGCAGCGACGCGACGAGAACGGCGGACGACCATGTGAGAAGATTAAAGACTACGTTGTTATCCATCACATTACCTCAAAATTGAATATGACGTCGGGCGAGGTTATTCCGAATTCAGGCGGATTCCTGAATACGGTTATTTTCTGAGATGTGCGATAATCGAAATGTCAGTGAACTCAGTCGCTTAAACTGTCAGCTGATTAAAGCGTCAGACCAAGCATTAAGAGGTCAACGATGAGCTGGAGAATGCAGATTGTTAAATACAGTTTCTCGAATTTACTCACAAGACCACCTCCCCATTACGGTTCGGCGCTCTGGCGCTCTGGGCGCTCTATGGCGCTCTCAGTTTAGGGTATCGGAACCTCGCTCGGCGGCCATATAAAATGGCACTTCTATTATATCACATTGTCACCATCTTGTCAAGAAATTTTGACAGAATTTAGGAGGAGAAAACAATGACGGAACAAACACGGAATAACAAGGCATGGCTCGAGAGGCTCGAGCACGGGCAGGAAGAACTTGTCTACAGCCTCATCGGGCAGGCAGTCCGCGCGGCGAAAGCAGCAGGCGTTCATGCCATTGTCTGGGTTGACGAGGGCGGACTGACATTCAACATCACGGGCAAGGGCTATCTGCATTTCAATGGCGAGACGCAGGATATCGCAGAGCTGATTGACATCGTCGAATGGCTGCTCAACGGCGCGCCGAAGGAAGACGAACCGGAGAAGGACGACGGCGAAGAAGACGACGACTGCTACGACTACAACAATTAAAAATGGAGGAGAAAACCATGACCACAACGAACGAGGAGCTAAGGGAACTCCTCGAGGAAATTAAAGCGTTCCGCACCGATATCTGCGCGACAATGCGCCGGTTCGACGAGCGGATCGCCGAGTGCGAGAAAGCTCTCGAAAAGGAGCGCCGAAAGAGGAAGAAGCAGGACGAGCGTATCGGCAACGACCTGAAAGCGGTTTACGAGGCAATCAATGAGCTTGCCAAAACGCCGATCTGGGAGGACAAGACCGATGGCAGAATCGCGATAAGCCGGAAAGCGGCATATGCCCGCTTCAAGGCTCTGGGTATAAAGCCGAAAGACGCGCTTGACGCCCTCGCACGGGACGGATACCTCGTGAGGGACAGCGAAGGAAAGAACACCCGCACCGTGAGGCGCGGACGCGAAGTAGAAAGGGCGGTGATGATAAACAATCATGGACATATTGAAATTTCTTGACCAGCACAGGCTCACGAACCGGTGGCTTATAGCACAGCTCCACGCGGTCGGCTACGACATCAGCGATTCCTTCATCAGCCGGATTCTCTCCGGCGAGCGGAACTCCGACTACGCGCAGGAAGTCCGCGCGGCCGCCGTGGCAATCTGCCGCCGCTACGAGGCGGGCATGGAAGAAAGGAGCACCACCAATGCCGAGGCTATCCAGAACGGTCGCTGAGAAGCAGCTGGACGCGCTCAGGGACGCCGTTGACATCTACATGATGAAGCGCTCCCGAGACGGAATCGACTGCAAAACCGCCGCCGCCGCACTCGGCTTCAAGTACTCGACGCTCCGCGACAAGCGGAACCGTCCCGAAACCTTCACGGTCGGCGAAATTCAGCGGATCGCGAACACACTTAACGTCACTATCCCGACACTGCTCGGGGAGAATAATTAAAATTAAAGGAGAAAACCAAAATGTACGAAGAGAAGAAGAACATGAATCAGGACAAGACCGTGGAGAAAGACATCGTCGACGCCGTAAGGAAGTCTGTTACGAAAATGCACATCGAGCACGTCATGAATCAGTTCGGCGACGACGTTGATTCAATGCTCGGCTGGCTCGCTCACCGTGCCGGGAACCAGCAGCTGATCAAAGGGCGCAGGCTCGACAATCTCAGGATGATAGTTGATAACGACCACCTCACACTCAAGTTTCCGGAGGCAGGCTGCTACATCGTGGTGGACGATGGAAAACTCACCACCGAAAACCTCCAGACAGCCGTCCGTCTTGTCATCGAGCACGACCAGGAAACAATGTGGAAAAGATCGTGCGAGATCGCCGACGAGATGGCGGACGAAGACGACGAGGGCTGAATAGGGGGATGAGGAGAAAACCATGAACAAAAGGCAGAAAAAGAAGTACAATGATCTCGTTTGCTCGCTCGTGGCACAGGTCAGCGTTTTCACCGAGGACGGAAGATGCCACACTGACCTCTACCCCGAGGCAATCCGGCTGAATGCCAGGACGTTCCGCCGGTGCTGGAACTGGATCGTGAAGAATGACATTTTCTCGACGAACGGGTACTCGCCTCGGGGTCTGAATCCGAACTTTTGGTATAACATAACAATTCTGCACCGCAGCGGCGAAAGACCCTGCGCCTATTGGGTACAGTGGAGGGAGAAGAACTCATGAAGAAAACCGACTTCGTCCACTCCCGCCTCTCCCCGCTGCTCCGCGCACTGGACGACGATATCCTCGCCGTGTCCTACGGCAAGGTGGGGGCAAAAGAGCACGTTTACATCATCTTCGACGGCGGATACCTCGATATTGACGTTTCGGGGCTCGACAACGCCGGAATCACTGAAATCGTAATAAGGAGGCTCATTCGCAATGATAGAACTTGCTAACAAAATCGCGTCGGACAGGCTCCACCGCATCGAGCAGGAGCACAACAACGAGCTGAGGCGTGAGAACGCCGAACTCCGCGCAATGGTGAGAGCGCTTCTGACAGCACACACCGTCGACGTTGAAATCGAGCATGGGAGGGCGAAATTCTATGATGCCGCGAATCTGGACTGACAGTGTGATCGACGACGTTCTCAGCCGCATCCGTGCGGGAGAGAGAACGGCGGATATCGCCGAAGAATACTGCATAAGCGCCGCGTCGCTCAGGAGCGCTATCTATCAGCACCGAGGCTCCGTTGTGAGCGAAGCCCGGCAGGATATGTACGCCGACATGGGGAAGCTCTGGGAAGCAGGCTGGACGACCTCTGACATCGCCCGTAAGTATGATATGCACCCTCAGACCCTCGCGGGCATTATCCAGCGCCGCCGCGACCTTTTCCCGAGGAAGAACAGGAGGCGGACGAGATGATCACGAAAGAGGAAATTCTCGCCGAACTTGAAGGCTGTGAAGAACCCGAAAAGAAGCTCCACGAGATAGCGGAACGCGAAAAGTTGCCGGTCATGATCATCCGGAAGATACTGAAAGACCTCGTAACCGTCGCGCCGCCCGAAAAGGATTATGACAACGTCAACCGCATCGCGCGGCTGCACTACGAGGTCGTCGGCCACCAGTGGTTCCCCGACGAAATCGCGTATGCGGAAGAGCGTTGGAGGCGCGGAGCGACCGTTGACGAGATCGCCGCGGAGATCGGACGCTCACGTGTGGCGGTCAAGGGCATGATGCAGCGGAATCGTGAGCGGTTCCCACGTCGACAGGCCTCATTCCGGGTGTGGTCGTCCGAAGAGATAGTCCGAGCCGCCGATATGTGGCGAGACCCGACGTTGACGGCGGCGGACATATGTATCGCGCTTAATCGAGGCATTAACGATTTTTACCAACTGCGAGCAGAAAACCCGGCGCTGTTTAAGCCGAGGAGAATTCGCAGAATCAATTCTGAGGTCGAGTGAGCCGCTGTGCACAGGGCACAAAAACACAAAGTACATTCCGGGAGGGTAAATACCTATCCCCGATACTATCCTTCCGGAATCAATGCTGCTATCGGGGAGAAAAGGAGTAGAATCAATGAACACCAAGCTTATGTTTTCATCGGAGAAAGAGGACTGGGAAACGCCACAAGACTTCTTCGACGAGCTGGATAGAGAATTTCATTTCACGCTTGATGCGGCGGCTTCGCCCGAAAACGCGAAATGCGGCAGCTACTACACGAAGGAACAAGACGGGCTTGCACAAAGCTGGGACGGGCACACCGTGTGGATCAACCCGCCATACGGGCGCTATACAACGGGACTATGGGTTAGGAAGGCATACGAGGAGCACAAACGTGCAGGATGCACAATTGTCATGCTGCTACCCGCGCGAACCGATACGATATGGTTCCATGATTTCGTGCTCGGGAAAAGCAAAATCAGATTCATTAAAGGGCGCTTGAAGTTCAGCAACTGCAAAGATCCCGCACCATTTCCATCTTTGGTGGCTATATACGGAGGCAAAGACGATGAACGATAAAATCAGGCAAGAAGCAATGCACCTGCACAACTGGTGCGAAGGGCAGTGCGACTGCACACACTGCGACTTCGGACGCGACAATCGCACGTGCAAGATCAGCGGGATACCGGCGCAGTGGTTCGACGAAGACGAACGTCCTGCTGATACCGGCAAAACGATCAAGACCCGGCAGGAAAGGTTTCTCGAGATGTTCCCGCACACAGTCAGGATTATGGCGGATGGCGCTATAGACCTTTGCCCGGGGCGGTTAGGCGAGCGGTGCAATTGTCCTGCGGGCTACGACTGTAGAAAGTGTAAGCGTGAATTCTGGTTCGCGAAGGAGGACGAAAATGTCTGAATACATTAAGCGCGAAGACGCAATCAAAGTTGCCGAAAAGTACGGGCTTGCGAATGGCTTTGTGCTGGGCAGACATACAGGGCTGGCGGATTGCATTGCAAGCGAAATTGCGGCTATTCCTGCCGCCGACGTCGCGCCGGTCGTTCATGCCGCGTGGATATTTTTCCGCGGCGTAGGTGAACATTTTCCAAGATGCTCCCAATGCGGAGAAGAAGCTGATGAAGAGATTGCACGTTTGTATTGCGCTTACTGCGGAGCACGTATGGACATGCCGCACAAATTTGACTACTCCGATGACAGAAAACGAAAGGATGGAGGAAGAAAGTAATGGAAAGCGCGCACATCGTCTGGAAGGAACGGGAAGTCAGGCTCGAGACGTATTATAACAGCGGGCATTTATGGGAAGGTGTACCGTTTTATTTCTTGAAATACAGTCAATTTATGGACAAAATTCCATGCTGTTCCCGCTGTGGCAAGCGTATCGATGACAGATTTATGCACTTTTGCCCGAACTGCGGCGCGAAGATGGATGAGGAGGGCGAGCAATGACTGAATGGATAAGCGTTAAAGACAGACTACCGGAAGAAAACACCCCGGTACTGATATGCACTCAGTGGGGGGATGTCTGGATGGCGAGCTATTACAGCGAGTGCCGGATAGCGCAAAAGCTGTTTAGCCCTGCGCACTGGGACGTGGAGACCCTGCGCGGCGGTGGCATAGATTTCGAAGCGGAGGACGTGACGCATTGGATGCCATTGCCCAAAAAACCGGAGGAGGAAGAATGAGAAAAACGCTCGAAGAACGCTCAACGGCGTTTATGAACTGCCCATGGAAATCCACTGCCGGATGTAATTATATCTGTGAAACGTGCTTACACGGCGATTCTGATGGGCTTAAGACAATTCTTGATGATATCAACAGACTGGGAAGACAGATGAAAACAAGGGAGGACGAAAATGGATGCAGTTGAATTTCTGAAAGAAGCCAATCGGATGCACAATTTTGACAACCAAGACTGCGCTAAATGCGAAATTAATAAGCGCAGGGGCGGTAATCTCTCGTGCGTTGAATGGACTCTCAGTCACCCCACCAAAGCCGTCGAAATCGTCGAACGATGGGCGAAGGAGCATCCAAGAAAGACCCGGCAGAGCGAGTTTCTGAAGATGTTTCCGAGAGTGGGCATGACCGCTGATGGCGTGATAGCACTCTACCCAGAAAGCATGGATTCGACGTTTGTCTGCCCGATCAAAGAGCGTGACCGCTATGATCCGGAGTGCGGCGACTGCCGGAAGAAGTACTGGCTTGAGGAGGTAGAGAAGGATGGCGATTAAGATTATCAAGCCGGGGAAGATCAAGAACCCGAAAGACACACGACGGTTTACCTGCCATCATGCGACGTATAGGTCGGAACCGCTCGATGAGTAAACCCCGCTACATCTGGTGGAGAAAAGAGAAAACCAATGAAGATCAAAGAAATAACCGAAGAAGCAATAATATTCGACAACGGCAACACCATCACGTTCTGGCACGAGCAGTGCTGCTGCGAGATGAATTATGCCGACTTCGCTCAGCTCGACGACATAGCGCGAAACACGGAATTCGACGAAAACCTTGATTTTGAGTTCGTCGAGGAACAGGGTTTCCGCTTCGGGAATCAGCCGAGCAGGATGTTCTTCGTTCCGTGCTACTCGGTGCAGAGCGGCTATTACAGCTACGAAATAACCATTATGTACAACAACGTCGAGGTGCTGTCCGGCATCTGCAATGAACCGGAATGCGAATGGGATTGTTGAAGGGAGAAAACCGATGATAAAAGCAAAGCTTGACCACAAGAAAGATATCTGCGAGATCGAGGTGCGGGGCAAAATTGCCGAGATCACAAACGAAGTCGCGAACATCGTCCAGAACGTCTATGTGGCATTGGACGAACAGCACAAGGCACTCTTCAGGCGCGCACTCATTCAGGCAATCGCAGAAGGAGAACTGCTCAGCGAGGGAGGACAGTGGCGATGAATGCTAAACTCGCAACCCTCATCGTTAAAATCCTCGACTTCATCGCGGAGCACCCGGAACTCGAAGTTGACTTCGATATCTGGCGCGTCGGCTCCGGGCGTGAACTCCGGGCGTCGTTCTGCTACAACCTTCGCAGCGATTCGGACGCGCTCGGAATGCCGGTGAGGAAGTGCCGGTACATAGAAAATGGGCGGCTCATCAAGTCAATGGATTTCCTCGCGTCGGAGGACAATTTCAGGCTCCTCGTCGAAGGGCTTGAAAAATTGGAGGCGAAGCTCAATGATCATTAAAGATTCCATCACCGAATACCACGCAAAGCCGAGTGTCAGCAAGACGAAGCTCTGGCGACTTCTGAGCGACACCCCGGCGAAATTCAAGTGGCTTGAAGATCATCCCGAACCGCCGACCGCCGCTATGCAATTTGGCTCCGCACTGCACAAGTACGCGCTCGAGCCGGACGGATTCTTTGACGAGTACGCCGTCGCACCGCAATGTGATAGGCGAACCAAAGCAGGGAAGGAAGAATATCAGGCTTTTGTAGATAGTGCACAAGGCAAGGCAGTTATTTCTGCGGACGACATAGTGCTTATCTCCGAAATGACCGCTGCTATCAGAGAAAACCCCCGCGCCGACTTCCTTCTCCGGGGCGAGGTCGAAACATCCTACTACTGGCAGGACGAAATGACCGGGCTTGACTGTCAGGCGCGTCCCGACTGCGTGAAGATGATCGACGGCAAAGCGCTGATTGTCGACCTGAAAACCTGCGCGAGGGCTGATACCGAAACGATGGTGAAGCAAGCCTATGCCCTCGGGTACGATATGCAAGCCGCCATGTTCATCGAGGCGGTAAGCAGAGAACGCAACGTCGGGTGCGACTTCTTGTTCGTCTGCATTGAGAAGGAGCCGCCATACCTCATCAACATTTTGCAAGCCGACGATCTCATGATCAAGAGCGGGCAGGACAGATTCCGGGAAGCTATCGGGATTTACAAATCCTGTCTCGATTCCGGAAACTGGTACGGGTATGAAGGCGCGTTCGGGATGGTGAACACGCTCGGACTGCCGAAATGGGTTGAGAAAACACTGGAATGAAATTTAATTAATTAAAGGAGCACAGAAAATGGATAACGTACAAGAAATCATCCCCGCGACTGCCGAACAGACCGTCGCGCCGATCAACACCGCACCGATGAACGTCACCAATATCTGGGTCGACAAGGACGCATTTGAACAGACGCAGCGCGTCGCGGTCATGCTGTCAAAGTCGCAGATGATCCCGGAGAAGTACCAGAACAAACCCCAGGACTGCTTCGTCGCTATCGAAATGGCGGCTCGCGCCGGACTCTCGCCGCTCGCCGTCCTCCAAAACGTCGATGTGGTGAAGGGAAAGCCTCGCTGGAGCGGTCAGGCCTGCATGGCTATCATCAACTCGTGTGGGCGCTTCCGCGACGCCCATCCGGTCTACACCGGCGCGAAAGGCACTGATAACCGCGCTTGCTTTATCCGCGCAATCCGTATTTCGGACGGCGAAGTCGTCGACGGAACCGAAATCTCCCTGAAAATGGCAGCTGCCGAAGGCTGGATGAGCAATCCGAAGTGGAAGAATATGCCGGAGCAGATGCTTTTCTACCGCGCGGCGGCATTCTTCGCGAGGATGTACTGCCCGTCGGAACTCCTCGGCGCGATAGTCGAGGGCGAGCCGGAGGACATCGAAGCGTCCAGGCAGAAACAGACCGGCGCGTCAGCGACTATGACAGCCGCCCTCGACGCCGCAATCGCTGCCGGAAAGGAGAAAAAATAATGCTGAACAAGTGCACCTTCCAGGGCAGATTCACCGCCGACCCGGAGCTGAAACAGACGGCGAGCGGCGTCTTCTTCTGCAACTTCGACGTCGCGTGGAGCGAAAAATACAAGGAAGTCGAATCGACCTGCTTCCTGAAATGCCGCGCGTGGAGAACGACGGCGGAATTCCTGTCGAAATACTTCCACAAGGGCGACCAGGTCATCGTCGAGGGGCGTCTCATCACCAACTCGTGGACAGACGACCAGGGACAGAAACGCTCCATGATAATCTGCGACGTCGACAAATGCCACTTCTGCGGCGCGAAGAGCGGCGCTCAGGGCGCGGGGAACTATCAGACGAGTAACTATGCTCCCCAACCGCAAACGACCGCCACAGCCCCCCACAGCGCGTCACAGGACGTTCCTAACTTCGAGGTTCTGCCCGAGGACGACGTGCTGCCGTTCTGAGGTGGGGTGAAATATGACAATTCAGGTCGATTCGAGGGAGAAAGCCCACATCATCGCGGGGATAATCCGGTATTTCGACGAGCAGGGAATAAAACATTATTCCTCGAAACTCATCGTCGGCGACTATATGAACCTTGACAATCCGAAAGTGATTTGTGATCGCAAACACAATTTGTCAGAGCTTGCCAACAACCTCACCAACGATTCCGGGCGGTTCATGCGCGAGGTGCGGCTCGCGAAGGAACTCGGAATTCACCTCGTCGTGCTGTGCGAGCACGGCGGCTGGTGCAAGTCGATTCGCGACGTCAAAGACTGGCACAATCCGATGCAGGGGAAAATTCCATACGCTATAAGCGGGAAAGAGCTTATGGAGCGCATCTACAAAGTGCATATCGCGTACGGCGTCGACTTCCTGTTCTGCGACAAGCGCTGCACCGGGCGGCGGATCGTCGAAATTCTGGGGGCAAAGCTATGAGCAACTACCCCCGTTACGACGTGGAGGCGGTCAAGGCGGCCGTCTCCGTCCCCGACGCGCTCGAACGGTACGGCGACTTGTCAAAACGCCGCGGAAACCGCTGCCCGTGCCCTATTCACGGCGGCAAGGACAACAACCTCGCGTTCCGGGACGATTCTTTTCACTGTTTCGTCTGCAACTGTGGCGGCGACGTCATCACGCTGGTCGAGAAGATTTTTAATCTTTCCTTCCCGGACGCCGTGCGAAAGCTCGCGGAGGATTTCGGGGTCGCGCCGGGCGTTGATCCGGAGGCTGCCCGGCGGCGGCAACTCGCGGCTGATGCACGGAAGCGCCGGGTCGAGCGCGAGAAAGACGACTTTCGGCGGCTCACAGCGTTTTATCACCAGGTGCAAGACCTTCCACAGTCCCCGCTCCGCGACCGGTATGTCGGCACCCTCGCGGCGACTATCGACGACATTATCCGGTGCGGAGACGCGAGCAGCTACCCGGTCGATGAGATAATATCAACCATGCGGCAGGGGCTGCAATGGGAACAGCGGTCAAGAATATCTGTTCATTCCGTGCAACTATCCGCCCAACCATTTCACGAAAGGACGTCATAAACCGTGGCTGAAATCCTTGAACCGAAAATTAAAGACCTCCCGGCGTGGACGCTCGAGGATTTCGAGAACGCCGTCCCGCACAGGTGGCTTTACGGCAACTATTACAAGAATCCTTTTACATACCGGCGTGCAATCGTCAAAATAGACGAAGCGGCACGGAAACTCGGCTATCCCGGGTTCAAAGCCGAAATGCGCGACTATGTGAAAGAATTCGGCGACGGCAAGGTAAACGAGAGCGACTATACCAACTCGACCGAGTTCACCGGGCAGCCTATCGAACTGAACTGCGGTAAGTACATTTGTACGGATGCGGGCGTTTCAGTTCCGTCCCTCGGCGAAGTCACGACTATCTGCCCGCACCCGATTCTGATATCCGGGCGACTTGTCAATCTCGATTCGGGGGAAGTCCGGCTCGAGGTGTCGTTCAAGCGGTCGGCAGAATGGCGAACCGTCGTCGTCGAGAAGATCATCCTCGCGTCGGCGGCGAAGATCATCGACCTTGCCCGGCTCGGGATCGCGGTCGATTCCGAGAACGCGAAAGCTCTTGTCAAGTACTTTACCGACCTCGAAGCATGGAACTATGACCGGCTCCCAGAACGGCATTCCGTCGCGCGGGTCGGCTGGACGACTTCCGGAAAATTCGTGCCATACGCCGATTCTGTCGAGTTCGACGGCGCGCCCGGATTCAGGGCTGTGTTCGATTCCTTCCACCCGGAGGGAGACCGTGAAGCCTGGTTCAAAGCCGCCTCGAAAGCCCGGAACGAGAGCACCATTGCGCGGATCGTTCTCGCCGCCTCCCTCGCGTCCGCATTGGTTAATCCGCTCCACGCGCTACCATTTTTCGTGCACGTCTGGGGTAGATCGGGCAACGGCAAAACCATGCTGTTAAAGCTCGCCGCGTCCGTCTGGGCGTCGCCCAACTCGTCGGAGGGGTATGTGCGGAACTTCAACTCGACTATCGTCGGACTGGAGACCGCCGCGGGGTTCTTCAACTCCGCTCCCCTCTGCGTGGACGAGCTGCAAGTCGTGAAAAACCGGCGCGACTACGACGATATAATCTATATGCTTTCCGAGGGGCAAGGGCGCTCCCGCGGGTCGAAGGACGGGTCTTTTCAGCAGCTCAAATCCTGGCAGAATACCATCATCACGACAGGCGAAATGCCGATCACGAGCGACTATTCCGGCGCGGGCGCTATCAGCCGAATCATCGAAATCTCCTGCGGCAAGGAGCGGCTTCTCAGCGACTATCGCGGGCTTTCCGACACGCTGTCCCACAACTGGGGCTTCGCAGGGAAGGAATTCGTCGAAGGGCTCACACCACAGGTGCTCGAAGCGGCGAAGAAAGTGCAGGAAGAGTACCGCACGGCATTCGAGGCGTCAGCGACTACCGAAAAGCTCGCGCTCTCCGCGTCGCTGATCCTCACGGCGGATGCTCTCGCAGAGCTTTTAATCTGGCACACCGGCACGAGCCTGTCAGCGACAGAGCTTGCAAAGTATCTGCCGACCGAAAAAGAGGTCGACACCAATCAACGCGCGTTGGAATGGCTTTACGGCACCATTGCGGAGAACGAGGGCAAATTCGACTTCTCCGGCGATTCTATCCCGCGCGAGGTGTGGGGCGAATACAAGACTGACGGATATGACCGTCCCGGAGTGGCGATCATCTCGTCGGTGCTCAGCCGGATCATGCCCGAGGCGGGGTTCAACCCCACAGCGTTCCGGCAATGGGCAGCTACGGAGGGCTATCTTCGCCGCGACGCGGAGGGCAGATCAACCTTCATGGTTCGCATCCACGGCAAGCCGCCCACTCGGTGTGTGTGGCTGTACCTGGACGACAAATAACTATCGTTGGCGAATATGTCAAATTCGATGGCTGTTCGCCAGCGACTATTGTGCAAGTTTGTTTCGGCGGTATCACAGTATCGCCCTTTGTATCAGACCGCAGATACGCCGAAACCCGCATAAAACCTGGACTTTTTGGAGGTGTATCACAGTATCACTCAAAAATCGATTGCACGCTTATATACGCGCGTAAAAAAATTTGAAATACAAAACATGCTCGCGCGTATGTATAGTATAGTATGTGATACATGTGATACAAGTGATACATATATAAATAAGCCAGTATTCATGGGCATTTTCGAGTATCACTTAAAACGGGCTTGCCCGAAACAGAGTGATACTTAGTGATGGATTACGAAAGGAGATCACATGGACGAAGAGAAGAAAGCCGGAGCGAAGAGCGCGGCACAAGGCAAGGCGACTGGAGCTGGAGCGGACAACCCCGCACCGAAGAAGAGAGGCAGACCGAAGGGCAGCACGAAGCCGAAGCCACCGAAGAAGCCGAAAGAGAAGACGGTCAACTCCTACGCGAAGCGGAAAGCGACGGAATACGCAGTCGAGATAGCCGAACGGGTCACCGATGACGAGAGCAAGAAAGCGATCATCGCCGCACTGGACATCCCCGAAGAGGATATGCCTGCCCGAGACCCGAAGTACCCGACGCACAAGAAGCCCCCTGTCGGGACGAACCCGAGAAGATGGTCGCCCGAAACGGATGAAGATCGGGCGCTGGTCAGCCAGATGCTTCACGAGCTGTTGACCGAGTACCGGAAACCACCGGTGCGAAGCGATGAGGAACTCGCGCAGAGGTTCAGCGACTATTACATTCAGTGCGCTGAGGAAGGAAGGACGCCCGTATGGGAAGAAGCATGCCTGAGCACAGGGTACACGGCGGGGTCGCTGTGGAGGTGGGAATGTGGGATTGAGCGGGGGTTCACCGATATGAGCGGCGAATTGGTTAAAAAGGCTAAAGCTTTTCAACAGGGTTTTGACGCAAAACTTGTCACGGCCGGGAAGATGAATTTTTTGGCATATTGCTTCCGCTCGAAGTGCTATTACGGGATGCGGGATAACGCAGAATTGCCCGAAACTACGCGAAATCCGATGGGTGAGGCGAATCTCACGCCGAAGCAGCTGCAAGAAAGATATTTGCAGGGAATGAGGGAGAGCGACTATGAAGACAAGACCTTGAAGTGAGGCAAAAGGTTTGATTTTCGACAGTCGAAATGGGCTGCTCAGTGATATGTTGCTAAAAGTATTGTGCAATATGACGAACTGGTTTGACGTTCTCTGACATTCGAGCGACTATTGCCCGAGCGACTATCAGACGGTCAGCGACTATCAAGCGACTATCGCGAAAAATTATCAGCGACTATTGCGAACCCGGAAAAGAAAAATCCGGTTTTTGAAACTCGCAGAAAAGTTTTTCAAAACCGGGCAGGAAATTTTTCGGAAATCGGCGGGAAATTGAACAGGTTTCGAGGGGCTGTCCGGGCGGCGGGCGGCCTCTCTCGCCGTGTAGGGGGCACCTCGAGGCGGCAGAGCTACACGGCGGGCGGCAGCGTATGACCGCACAGGACGCGCACAGGCGGCGCACAGCGGGCGGAAATGGGCGGGGCGGTATATTTACCCTCTCGAGGGATTAAACACGCTCACGGGGCTTGTAGTGGCTCACAGACATATGCAGCCTCGAGGGCGTCACGGGGCGGCGCGGATCATGCCGGGCGCAGGGGCGGCCGTGCACCCTCTCGAGGCGGCGGACGGCGGGCATAGGGCTGTGAGGCTCTGTGAGGCTACGCGCAGGGCGTTTGCGCTGCGGGTGGTATAGATACCCTCTCGAGGCTCTGCGGGCGTCCTGTGGGCTTGTAGCGCGTCACAGCGTGGGCGCAAAAAAGCCCCGGCAGTCCGGACGGGCTACCAGGGCATAAAAAGACCGCCCACGCGGGGCGGTCGGGGGTTATGAGCGGTGCGCGAGCTCCAGCAGGATCAGCACCGGCACTATCAGGATGTACAGCACTACAAGCACGCTATCACCTCCCGCACACAGTATAGCACATCGGCGGGCGGATGTCAAGGGGGGTCATGCGGTCACGCTCGGCTGCGCTGCCTCCATGCGGCGCATGGAGTTACGGATGGCGGTCAGCGTGGTCACGCTGCCGTCGCGGTAGTACTCGCCGGACGCGTAGCAGTGCGAGCAGCTCTCGCGGTAGTGGTACGCGGCGGCGTATGTGTGCCCGCCCTCCGCCCACTCGACGCGGTCGCGGTTGTGCTGCTCCTCGTGCCAACGGCGGGACGCGGCAGTGCCCGCGGGCGTCCACCAGTAGGCACTCTTGCAGGTCTCCGCCTGTGCTACGATCTCCGCCACGGCGGCGACGGTCTCGGGGGTGTATGCGTCCGGTATAAGTATCTTTTTTGCCATGATATGCTCTCCTTCTCCCGCCATAGCCGGGCGGGGCGGCGATAAAATTAGTCTTACTTTGCCATGCTATACAGCGCGTCCGCAGTGATCCGCAGGGCGTCCAGGACGCGATAAGCGCGGTCTTCGGCGGCTGTGTCTGCCGCCTCGTCTGCCGGGCGTCTGAGGCCGCATGCGCGGCGGTAGTCGCGGCGATCCTTTACCCATGCTATGATCTCCAGTGCTTTATCTGCCGTCATGCCCTCGCCCCCCCTCTCGTGCGATCTCGCGAGTGGTGATGATCCACTCTGCCAGCAGACGGCCGCGGGTCGCGGTGTCTGCGCCTCTGCAAGCCTCTGCAAGCTCACGGACGCCCACAGCCGGGACGCCCGCCGCGGGGCGGTAGCCAGTGCAGATGGTCAGCCCCGCGATCACGTATACGTCACAGTTCCAGCCGTACACACCCGCCGTGTAGTAATCGGGACGGATGCCAGCCAGCGCGTCTTGCAGATCGCAGTAGCCCACGCGGACGATACGACGGCCAAAGTAACGCTCCTCATCACGCAGCCAGCCCGCAGTTACTTGCCGCGTGGGACAATGGCGGTATGCGTCACGCTTTAGGGCTATGCCGTCCATAGCGTATGCGATCTCTGCTGCAAGCTCGCCGCTCTCTGCCACCCTCTCGGCGGTCTCGCTCTCCGGCTCTGCTGCTGGTACGGTCCAGCCCTCCGGCACAGTCACGACGGGCTGCCCGGGTTTCGGGTGGCTCATGGTCTCGGTGCAGCCGATGACCTCGCACCCCTTTACGGTGTAGTAGGCGGTTGCCTGTTCTGCGGACTCTGCGATCACAAGGTTCGCGGAGTAAATGTCGTTGCCGTTGCTGTAGGTGATTTCATAGGTTTTCATGGTGCTCTCCTTCTGCCCTCTCGGGGCTGTTTGCTTTGGTGTGACTATATTATAGCACACTTTTTTGCTGTTGTCAAGGGGTTTCAGCAATTTTTTTTGCTTTTTTTTAAGCTTTTTTCACCGCCGCAAAATGCGCGCTTTAGCGGCAGTCACCCAGGCGGCGGCGGGTACCCCGGGGGGCGCAATTGCCAGAGGGACGGCGCGGTTGACCCTCCCCACTCAAAAAAATCCAAAAAAACGAGCAATTCAAGCAACACATTTGTCACGGGCGAGAAAAATCAGAAAAAATTTGAAAAAGGTCTTGACATCAGCATAATTATGTGCTATAATAGTACCAGAACAAGCGACGCCGGAATTGACAGGTAGCCCGACTGAGGCTGCCGGAATCGGCGGATGGGGAGAAAACAATGGGGATAACGGAGATAATTCAGGGAATTCGCAAAGAGAAGAAAGTGACCTACGACCAGCTCGCGAAAGCGACGGGGGCGAAGTCATACACCAACGTGAAGAACGTGCTGTCGCGCGACGGTTCGGTGAATGTTGAGACGGCGGTAAAGCTGCTTGAAGCGCTTGGGTATGAAATGGTCATTCAGCCGAAGAAGCAGGGACGCAGACCGGACGGGCAGCAGGTCGTGGCGATCCCCGAGAAGGGAGGGGACGAGCAGTGACGTACGCATATGTCAGAGTCTCGACCATCGAGCAGAACGAGGCGCGGCAGATAGACGCGCTCGAGGCGTCCGGCATCACATTCGACCGGGTGTTCATGGACAAGCAATCCGGCAAAGACTTCAATCGTGCCGAATGGCAGGAGCTTCTCGGGACGATTCGAGGCGGCGACCTCCTCGTTGTGAAGTCCATTGACCGCCTGGGGCGCGATTATGAAGGCATCATCGAAATGTGGCGGAAGATAACGAAAGAGATCGGCGCGGACATTTACGTTCTGGATATGCCGATACTTGACACGCGAAAGAACAAGGATATGCTCGGAACGTTCATCTCCGACCTCGTTCTCCAACTGCTGTCATATGTCGCGCAGACCGAGCGTGAGAACATCAAGCAGCGCCAGGCGGAGGGGATAGCTTCCGCGAAAGCCCGCGGCGTGAAGCTCGGGAGACCATGCGCGGAGATATCCGCGAGCGCGTTCGAATCATACCGCGAAAAGGTTGAGCGCAAAGAAATATCCGTCACTCAGGCTTGCCGGGAACTCGGAATTTCAACCGATACATGGTACCGGCGTGTGAAAGCGGCATAACTCCACCAACACTCCACCAACATTCCAACAAGGGAGGCAACCATGAACCCGATAACCATGAGCGAGAACTGCACAGCGGCGCATAACATCAACGCACTGACAGAGGCATACAAGCTGCTGACGAACGAGATCGTCGGCGCGAGAAAGAACGAGAAGATTAAAAAGGCGTATGACGACCTCAACGAGGCGTTTTACGCGGCGATTCGCGCGGAGAGTGAGCGGATCGTGCTGAGCGGCGAATCAAGCCGTAACACCGTAACACCGGAATCACGTGTAACGGAGCGGGTCGACCGTAACACCGTAACACAATAACACGTGTAACAGCGAAGAACGCTTAGTTTGAACTTAGTTTGCGTTTAGTTTCAAGTTAGTTTTAAGTTAGTTTTAACCAATACGCAAACAAAATGTAAACGACGGCGCAAGTGCGCAAGTTGCCTCGCAAGTTTAACACAGAATTAACACGGGTTTAACACAGATTCAGCGTTGAATGTCAATGCGCAACGCTGATTCAGTGTTAAAGGCTGCGAACCGCAACCGGCTTTCCCGAAAAGGAAGGACAGCGAGCAGATACCGCAAACGTTCACCTGACCGCGTGAAGCGGTCACGGAATAACAAACGCATCCCGCACCGGCATTGTGCCGCGCGGAGTACCGAACCCCTATACTTAGAGCGCCCAGAGCGCCATTTTCAGAGGAGAGTGGCGTCTTGGGCGTTTTTTCATGTGAAGATACTGGAAATAAAAAATCAAAAAAGGCAAAAAAAGGGAATAAAGCGATAATCCCCGGTTTTGAGAACTGGAACGACCGGCTGCCGGAGTGCGTCACGCTGTGCGAGGCTATCGCGGCGTACGGGACGGACAGCCTTTCGGTCGCGAAAGACTACTTCGACGCGCTGAGGGGGCTCGCGCAGGACAATTCGGCGGAATCGTACGAGGAAGAACTCGCCTACATGGTGGCGAAAGGGAAAGAATTTTTTGACGTCGTAAATCGTATGCTCGCGAGGTCGGCCGCCGCGAGGACGTCAGCCGCGCCGGAATGGTACGAGCTGAAACGGAAAGTCTGCCTTCTGCTCGCGCCGCACTCGTTCGACCACTATATGCAGTACGTCGAATGGAACAGAGAACCGTCGCGGAAATTCTGGGTGCCGAGAAGAAGCGTCCTCATGGGGCTGTGCAACGATCTGCAAGACCTCGAGGAGCATAGGATTAAATTTCTCGGGGTGAGTATGCCGCCTCGTGTCGGAAAATCCACGATTTGTATATTTTTCCTGACCTGGCACATGGGACGACATCCGGACGACGCGTCCGCTATGGGCGGGCACTCCGACACGCTCGTGAACGGGTTCTACGGCGAGCTGAACGCGGTGCTCGACCCGGACGGCGAATACCTCTGGCACGACGTGTTCCCGCACGCGCAGATCGAAAGCCGGTCGGCGAAATACCTGCAAATCAACATCAATCACCCGAAGAGATTCCCGACGATGACGTGCAGATCGGCGGAAGGCACGTGGACGGGCGCTATCGATATCTCACGGGACGGCATCCTTTACGTCGACGACCTCGTGAAAGACCTCGAGGAATCGCTGTCTCCCTCCCGTCTCGACGCGAAATACAACATCTACCTGAACCAGATGAAAGACCGTATGAAGGACGGCGCACTACAGCTGATGGTCGGTACGCGCTGGAACGTCATGGACCCGCTCGGACGTGTGCGCGAACAGTACAGAGACAATCCCGAATACCGGTTCACCGTCATTCCCGCGCTCGACGCGAACGGAGAATCCAACTTCCAGTACGACTACGGCGTCGGATTCTCGACCGAATACTACCGCGACATGAAAGCGTCAATCGACGACTGCACATGGTGCGCGAAGTACCAGGGCGCACCGTACGTCCGCCAGGGTCTCGTCTTTCCGCCGGATTCACTGCTCCGCTACAACGGCGTGCTACCGGGCGGATCTCCGGAACGCATTATCGCCGCGTGCGACGTCGCGTGGGGCGGAGAAGACTATCTGTCAATGCCCATCGTCTACGTGTACGGCGACGGCTCCATGTACTGCGTCGATGTGGTGTTCTCGAACGCGAACAAGGTATTCACACAGCCCGAAGTGGTCGGCAAGCTGCTGATTCACCGCCCGCATCAGGTACAGTTCGAGGCGAACAACGGCGGAACCGAATATGCGCAGACGGTTGACGAAATGCTCCGCGCGAAAGGGTGTTCTCTCAACATCTCGACGCGACGCGCTCCCGGCAACGCCTCGAAGCTCTCCCGCATCATCCAGTACGCGCCGGATATCGCGAAGATTCACTTTCTCGACTTCGACCACTCGACGCCGGAATACCGCTCGTTCATCGAATGGCTCTGTTCTTTCGTCTCGCTCGGCAAGAACGTCCACGACGACGCGCCCGATTCGCTCGCACAGCTGATGGACTTAGCAACCGGAAACTGGGGCATTGTCTCGGTTCAGAAACGGGTATTCTGATATCTGTGGCGGAATTTCGTCACTCATGACGGAATTTCGGAATATATATACAAGTATGCTCGGAACACTTGACAAATTCTTGTTTAAGGTGTATAATAATACATGGCGGGCACTCCTATCCCCTTCTGCCCGTATGCCATGCTCCGCACCGTTTGCGGATATGGTTTTCTCCTTCATCCCCGGCGCTGTTTTTAACCTTTCTCACGCCGGGGTGAATATTACACAGAACTGGTGGTGAAAGAATGGCGGAACCCAAAGTCGAAGGGTATGCGGACGACGGCACACCCATATTCGGCGCGGCAGAGCTCCCGGACGTTTCTCCGGTACTGACCGGGCGACATATCATATATACGGACGCGGAAACGGTCGACGCGGCAAACGTCGTACAGGTGCTGAATGACGTCCTCCCGACCTTTTACCGGAACCAGAGCGAAATAAACTATCTCTACGGCTACTACAAGGGCAGACAGCCCATCCTCAACCGCGTCAAGGAAGTCCGGCCGGAGATCAACAACAAAATCGTCGAAAACCACGCGTGGGAAATTGTATCCTTCAAGGTCGCGTACCTCCTCGGAGCGCCCATCGCCTACACGCGCCGGAAAATCCGGAGCGGAGAGGCACGCATGACCATGACGCCCGATGAGATCACCGCGGCGCAGACACGCGACCCGGTGTCTGATAAGGTCGGACGGCTCAATGAAATCATGCACGTCCTTGACAAGGAGGCCATCGACCACGACATAGCCGAGTGGAACCACATATGCGGAACCGCTTACCGATATGTCATCGGGAACTTAGCGAACGACGAGAAAATCGAAATCGGCAGTCTCGACCCGAGACGGACAGGCGTCGTCTACTCGAAAGAGCTCGGCGCGAAGCCCGTCATGGCGTTCCAGGAGACGCTCAGAGACAATCAGCAGACAATATACACCGTCTGGACAGATACCATGCAGTTCGAGATCGTGAACAACACCGTCACGTCCTCGAGGCTCCACGGCATCGGGGCGGTTCCGATCATCGAGTACCCGCTCAACAACGCGCGGCTCGGCTCATTCGAGGTCGTGCTCGAAGTCCTCGACGGCATCAACAAGCTGTCGTCGAACCGGCTTGACGGCACGGAGCAGTTCGTCCAGAGTTTCATTAAATTCGTCAACTGCCAGATTGACCCCGAGAAGTACAAGGAGTTCCGGCAGGAAGGCGCTATCGTCATCAAGTCGGACAACTCGAACCCTTCGGACGTCGATATCATCTCGTCCGAACTCGACCAGTCGCAGACACAGGTCGAAATCGACCACCTCTATCAGCAAGCCCTCACGATATGCGGTATGCCGGACAGAAACGGTGCGAACCGCACGACCGGAGACACCGGCAACGCCGTGCTGCTCCGCGACGGGTGGGCAATGGCGGAAAGCTGCGCTAGGGACACCGTGATGCAGTGGGAACGCAGCGAAAAGCAGTTCCTCAGAATCGCGCTCTCCCTTCTCAAAATATACGGCAAGCTCGACCTCGGGCTCGCCGACATCGACATCCGGTTCACGAAAGGTAATACGGAGAACATGCTCGTCAAGACGCAGGCTCTCATGAACCTTCTCGACGCCGGAGTACATCCCGAAATCGCGTTCGGTATACCTCACCTGTTCGACGACCCGAATCAGGCGTATATCGACTCGATCCCATACCTCGCCGCGCGGCTCCAGTCCGGGGCTGCCGGGCAGGACAATTCAGGGCAGAAAGACGCAAAGCAAAACAATTCAGGGCAGGACAAGCCCGGAGGCGGAAGCAATGACGGAAACAAAAACGATTCCGGCGGCGGAAGCTCCGGAACTGATTAAAGTCCGCTGCCCGCACTGCGGAAGGCTCCTCGGAGCAATAAGCGGTGTGGCAGAGATAAAGTGCCGCGGCTGCGGGACGACGGTCAGAGCCAGAACAGAAGGCTCACACGCCGTCATACGCACGGTCGCGTCATAAGCGGGAACACCCGCACCACAACACAGAGCGCCAAGAGCGCCAGATATCTACAGGTTTTTACACAACCTGTCGGTTCTGGCGCTCTTTTTAACTTATTAAGCCTCTTCCCCGGGGCGACGCTGGTTTTAATTTATTAAACAATGGACAGAGAAGTCCGAAAAACGCAAATCTATGGCGGAGAGAACCGCCTCACCAAACGCAGAAAGGGATTATCACATGGAACTCAGAGATTTACTCGGCGAAGACTACCGCGAAGGGATGACGGCCGAAGAGATCGCGACGGCGCTCTCGACCAAGAACTTCGTGAACAAGGAGACCTTCGACAAGACCGCGTCCGACCTCGCAAAGGCGAAGAAGGACATGAAGACCAACGAAGGCACTCTGACCGAACGCCTCGAAGCGCAGAGGCAGCAGATCGAACAGCTCACCGTCAAGGCGAACCGTCAGGAAGCGGCAAGCATCCTCGCGGGGAACGGCATGACGAAGGAAGCCTACGAGACCTTCCTCGACGGTATCGTCACCACCGACGCGGAACAGACGACCTCGGTCGCCACGGCAATCGCAGCGGCGTTCAAGGCCTACGGAGAGGCGACGGCGAACAAGGTCAAGGGAGAACTCGCGGCAGGCGGCAAAGCCCCCTCACAGGCTCCCGCGACGACCACCATGACCAAGGAAGCTTTCGGCAAGCTCACTTTCGCTGAGCAGGTACAGTTCAAGAACGATAATCCGACCGAATACGCGGCGCTCTTCAAGGCGTGACCGCACAACCACATTTTTCGAAAGGATGATTAAACAATGTCCAAGACCTACCTCAACTACCCGTTTGACGACGATCTCTTCATTGCCCGCTGGCTTGCGGAGCCGGATTCTACCAAGACCGCGCTCCTCGATTCCGGCGTAATGGTTGACGACCCGGTGCTCGCCTCGAGACTCATGTCCTCCGGCAACTACGGCACTATCCCCTTCTACAAGACCCTCACCGGCACTCCCGTGAACCACGACGGCGCGACCGATATCACCTCGACCGAGACCGAGGCAGACCAGCAGAACTTCGTCGCGTACGGCCGCGACGTCGCATGGACTGCACGCGATTTCGTCGGCGAGCTCTCCGGCGCAGACCCGATGGGTCACATTATATCGTCCACCGCGAAATTCTGGGCGAAGTATCGCCAGAAGAAGATTATCGCCATCCTCGGCGCGATCTTCGGCATCACCGGCAACGCCGCGTGGACTTCCCATACCGTCGACGTCGGTTCCGCAACCGCGACCGCGAGAAAGATTGAGGCAACCGACCTCAACGACCTCGCGACCGACACCCTCGGCGACAACAAGGACGCGTACAAGCTCGCTATCATGCACTCCTCCGTCGCCCGCACCCTCGAGAATCTCCAGGTTCTTGACTACTGGAAGCAGACCGACGCGAACGGCATCCAGAGAAACCTCGGCCTCGCGTCCGTGAACGGCTACACCGTCATCATCGACGACGGCGTTCCGGTCACCACTGTCGGCGGTACTGAGGCGAACAAAGACCTCAAAAAGTACACTACCTACCTCCTCGGCACCGGCGTTCTCCGCCACTGCTGGGCAAGACAGGACGTGCCGGTTGAAGTCCTCCGCGAGCCGCTGAAGAACAACGGTCAGGACACCCTCATCACGAGAATCCGCGAGTGCATCCACCCGAACGGCTTCTCCTTCAAGCTGCCCACCACCGGTTGGACGAACTCCCCCACCGACGCGCAGCTCGAGGCGTCCACCAACTGGGCTATCAAGTTCGCGCCGAAGGAAATCCCGATCGCACGCCTCATCACGAACGGCTAAACCATGACCGCAGACGAGAAGCTTATCCGGCTGAAACGGATGATGCGGCTTCCCGACACGGACGACGATACGCTCTCGGCGTTCCTCGACTTCACGCGAGACGAAATCCTCTCGTGGAGGTACGGGGCGACCGGGAGCATACCGGACGACGTGACCGACGTGCCGCAGGAATACGAAAGCGTCCAGTTGAACGCCGTCATGATCGGCTTCTCGCAGATCGGCGGCGAAGGCGAAACCGCTCACAATGAAAACGGAATATCGAGGCAGTTCGGGTATTCGTCCTGCCTCGAATACATCCACAAAAACGTTATGCCGTACGTCGGGGTGATCTCATGAGGACGCTCGCGAAGAACCGGATACCGTACTGGTACGCCCTCTACGCGGGCACTCAGGACGTCACCGACGAGAACGGCAATTACACCGGCGAGCAGGAAGTCATCTATACCGAACCCGTCAAGGCGTGGGGCAACATCTCCGCCGCCAAAGGCGAATCATACGCCGCCGGGTTCGGAACGATGGTCGACTACGACAAAGTGCTCTGCACCGAAACGACAGAGCTTGACGAGAACGCGGTCGTCTGGCTCGACGCAGAGCCGACCGCCCCGTACAACTACCGCGTCAGGCGCGTGTCGAAGTCAATCAACGGAACGCTCGTCGCGCTGAAACAAGTCGACGTAGGAACGTAGCGAAGGAGAACGCCATGCGAAAACGTATAACCGTCCGGCTCTCGCCCGGAAGCGTCAAGTCGGCTCTCGATGAGGTCGCATCCCTCATGTCAGCCAACCGGAACCGGCTCGACGACGCCGCGCGGGATATCGCCGAACGGATATGCGAAAAAGCACAGGCGAACTTCGACGCCGCGTGGTACGACAGCCTCGCGAGAGGCGTCAGAGGCGAAGCCGATATCAAATGCCGGGTAGAAAAGACCGGCAGCGGCTACAAAGTCGTCGCCGAAGGGAATGAGGTGACGTTCATCGAGTTCGGGGCAGGAATCTATTACAATCCCCCCGCCGGAGCGTCCCCTCACCCGAAAGGCGCTGAACTCGGATTCATTATCGGCGGATATGGCAAGGGGCAGGGAAATCAGAAGGCGTGGGGCTACTACGCCGAAGACGGAAACCTCGTCATCACGCACGGCACGGCGGCGCAAATGCCGCTGTACAGAGCTTTTGAAGAGGTATTACAGGAGGCGAAGAAACGATGATCGATTTTGAAAACACATTCGTCGACGCTGTGCGAACGGCAGTCGCGAAAAAGTTTCCGAAAGCGACGGTCGTCTCCGAGTACGTCCCGAAACCGTCTTCCTTCCCCCATGTGTACATCCGCGAAACCGATAACGTCTCCGAGACCGCCTCGTTCCGCGTAAGCGGCGGAGAAAACAACGCGAGACTGTCCTACACCGTCGACGTATTTTCGAACAAGAAAAGCGGGAAAAAGAGCGAATGCAAAGCGGTTATGGCAGTGGTCGACGAGACCATGCAGAGCTACAACTTCCAGCGCACATTCTGCAACCCCTTCCCGAACGAGAACGACGCGTCCATCTACCGGATGGTCGCGAGATACACGAAACTGCAATCAGCAGAAATGGAGGTATGATAAATGACCACCAACGGCATTAAATTCTATTACGCTCCCGAGACCACCGCGGGCACTCAGCCCACCGCCGGTTGGGTTGAAATCCCGAACGTCGTCAGCTGGGGTGAAATCGGCTCGACTCCCGATACCATCGAAATCACCCCGGTCTCCGAGACCGCGTTCAAGCGCTACGAGCAGGGTCTGTCCGACACCGGCAGCGTCGACGTCACCGGCAACTGGGCTTCTGATTTCATCGACGCGTGGGAGACCATGAGAGAGGCTGCGGCAACCGCGGCTGCATCGGGCAAGACGCTCTGGTTCACCCAGGTCATTCCGAACTACGAAAAGAGCTTCTATTACTCCGGTTCCCCCTCGATGCTCAGATTCCCCGAGGTCACCTCGAACTCGGCTTTCCAGGTATCCGGAACCATCACCGTAAACAAGGTCACCGGCCTTGCAACGAAGCCCACTATCGGCGGCTGATAAACAAAGGAGATAAACCATGATCATCAACGGCAAGGAAATAACGGCAAAACCCATCGATTTCAACGCCACGATCGAACTCAACGATCTCGGCGGCGACATCTACTCTTTCGGCACAAAGCCCCTCGCGGCACTCAGAGCCTATCTCGCGTACTGCGCGGGCATCGACGCCGAGGAGGCGGGTCGGGAAATTGAAGCACACATCGTAGGGGGCGGCGACCTCTCCGACCTCTCGACGGCATTCATGAAGGCGTGCGACGACAGCGCTTTTTTCAAAGCGATGATCGCGAAGGCGAAGACGACGGAGAAGAAACAGGCAAAGAACGCCTGATTCCGAACGCCGCCGAAACGGTATACGAAAACTGGCTTCCTGCGGCTTACAGGATCGGGCTTGACCTTACCACATTCTGGCGGCTCAATCCGCGCCGCATGAAGCCTTTTTTAGATATATTCGAAAAGAACCAGCGTGAAGAACGCGATCGGATGAACTTTCACGCATACATGACCGGCGTCTACGTCCGGGACGCCATCGGCGCATGCTTCTCGAAGAACGGAAAGTTCCCGGATCGTCCGTACGATCTGAGAAGCGAAGAGGAAAAAGCGGCCGCAATCTCCCCCGAAGAATACGCACGGAGATTGATCCTCATGCAGGAATACCACGATAAAGAAAGAAAATTAAAGGAAAAGTTCGGAGGAGGTGAAATAAATGGCAGATAACGAAGTGCAAATTGACAGCTTGTCAGTCGCGATAGAGGAAAGCACCGGACGGGCGTCGAAAGACCTCTCGAGCCTTGCATCCGGACTTAAGAAGCTGCAAAAGAGCGTCGCGGGGTTGAATCTGAACAACGCGATTATACAGTTCGGCTCACTGTCGACGGCAATCGGCGGGATCGGAAACAACGCCGACAAGATCACGGCTCTCGCCTCGTCGCTGCTTGACCTCAAGTCGGTCGGGAAAGTCAGCGCCGCCGTGCCGAAAGCGCTCTCGAACCAGATCACCGCACTTGATACCGCGCTGAGTGGCGTCACCGAATCGGACGTAAAGCGGATATCGTCACTGGCATCCGCCCTGACTCAGCTCAGCAGTGCGAAAATGCCGCAAATCTCAGCGTCTATCGGGCATCAAATTCAGAACATCGGAGACGCGGCGAAGAACCTGCAAGGCGTGAACCTCACGCGGTTCAAGGAACTTGCAACCGCGTTGCAGCCGCTGTCGGCTCTCACCCCTGCGCACCTCACCTCATTTATTAATCAGCTCGGCGAATTCTCTCAGCTGTCGAAGGAACTCGAAACCGTCGACATGGACAAATTTGTTTCGACGATTGAGCGGCTTACGGCGGCCATGAAGCCCCTCGCGACCGAGATGGACAAAATCGCGCGCGGATTCTCAGCTTTTCCGCAGAGAATTCAGACTTTTATTAAAAATAATGAAGAATCGACCAAGAGCGTAAAAAAAGCCGAACCGACGTGGCAGAAATTCTTTGAGACCATATCAAAGGGCAGTAAAAAAAGTTCGTCAGGGCTGACGAATTTCGCAAAACAGCTTTTCTCGATTTCGACGATCAAAAAGTTCTGGATGAAAGCTACGGATTCGCTCGAATCCGCCAACGAATACATCGAAGCCCTGAACCTCTTCTACGTCTCGATGGGCGACAAAGAGCTCGCCGAGAATGCGCAGAAATACGCCGAAATCGTCGGGGACAGCTACGGAATCGACCCCACAGAGTTCATGAAGATGCAAGCGACCTTCATGGACGTCTCGAAATCATTCGGCACGGCGAGCGGCACGGCGTATACCATGTCGAAGGCGCTGACGCAGCTGACTTATGATATATCATCTCTTTATAACCTCAAAGTCGACGAATCGCTGAACAAAGTGCGGTCGGCTCTGGTCGGCGAGATAGAGCCGATCCGCGCCCTCGGAAAAGACCTTTCCGTCGCGAACCTCAAACTCCTCGCGACCGAACTCGGCATCACTGCGAACGTTGACGCCATGAACCAGTCCGAAAAGGCAATGCTCCGCACGATCTCGCTGCTGAGACAGTCGAAGTCGGCTATGGGCGACATGGCGAGAACGCTCGAGCAGCCCGCGAACCAGTTCAGAATCCTTAAAGCGCAGCTGACACTTCTCGGACGGGCAATCGGCGAGCTATTCCTGCCGATGGTGCAAAAAGTTCTCCCGTACATGATCGCGCTTGTCAAAGTCGGACAGCACATTGTCTCGGCGTTCGCAGCACTCGCGGGGTTTGAACTGCCGAAATTCGACTACGCGGATTCGATAATCGAAGGCAACGAAGGTATCGCAGATTCCGCAGAGGACGCCGCGAAGAGCGTCAAGAAGCTTTATCAGCTCTCATTCGACGAGCTGAACATTCTCGGGAATAAGAACGGCTCCTCGTCCGGAAGCGGGACGAGCGCGGCGGATATCGCGAAGCTTGAAGAGGAGCTTAATCGGCTGTCGGCAGAGTGGGACACCGCATTTTCGAAGAAGATCGGCGAGACCACCGACAAGATCGCGGAGCAGATTGAGAACTGGATCACCAAAGGGCAGGACGTCGAAGACTGGGCGGCCGGCGTCTGGAAAGACTTCAAGGGCATCAAGGACGCCGCGGCGGCTGTCGCGGACTCCCTCGGGCTCTGGAAGATTCCCGCCGCTATCGCAGACCTCGCGAAGTCTCTCGGGCTTGACGTTGGCGCGGTCGACTTTAATTTCGGATCGTCCACGCAGGGCAAAGTCACCGGCGGCGACACACTGAAAAAACTGCTCGGAAGCGGGCTGGGGCTGGCGCTCGGGATTGGGGCGCTGGCAATCGCGGCAACAGGCAATGGCGGAGGGCTTCTCGCGAAAGGCCTCGGAATCGCCCTCGGAATCGGCGCGATAGATATGCTTTATGACAACGTGACGAGCGGAAAGAACGACACGAGCACCGGGAACGGACTGCTGAAAACAGTCACAAATGCTCTCAGCCTCGGTCTGCTCGGAGCTTCGCTCTCACTGCTCGGCGGCAAGGGGCTGAAATATTCCGTCGAAATGGCATTAGGAATATCATCAGTGCTACTGCTATTTGACGGCATCACCGGGCTTGTCGATACCGACCCGGATAACGACCTCGCGTCGACCGTCAAGCTGGGCATAGGGGCTGCGCTCGGTGGCATTAAGCTGATGGTTGCCGGAGGCGCAGCAGGACTTAAATACACGTTGCCGATGGCTTTAGGCTTCACGAGCCTATCGATGATATTTGCCGGGGCGTCGGCTACTGCGGATGGGAACACGCTTCTCGGAATTGTTTCGGGCGCCGTCGGACAGGCATTTGCTGCGGCTACCGGTGGAGCCGTTGCAAAGCTGATAGGAGTCGCCCCGGCTGCTGGGGCTGGATTAGCGCTGCATTTTTCGATACCATTTGCCATTTCTCTGACGCTTGAAAAAATCGGGTTCTTTGACAAAGCCGGAGAAAAAATCAAGGACGCTTTTTCGGGAATGGGAGAAGCGTTCAAAAAATCGACGGAGAACTTCAAGAACGGCAAATATGATCCGAATAACATCTTCGGCGTCGCGGG
The DNA here is from genome assembly GCA_963646585.1 of Candidatus Gastranaerophilales bacterium HUM_1. Classification (GTDB taxonomy): domain Bacteria; phylum Bacteroidota; class Bacteroidia; order Bacteroidales; family UBA932; genus Cryptobacteroides. The sequence goes on from CAVIXF010000341.1 coordinate 44,403, forward strand.
AAACTGGTTAGACACTCTCGGCGAAACAATCTCCGGCGCGTTTGATGGGCTGACGAAAACAAAATACCCTAAATTGGATAGTGGCAACAGTTTCAAGGTTACGGGTAAAAAGATCACCGACGAAATCACAGCAGGAATAGAATCCGGGGCGACGGACGTTAAAGCGGCTGCGTCGAAAGTATCGGACGACGCCGCATCCAAATTCGCTGACCTCGCCGACAAAGGCAAGTCGGCCGGTGAAAATGTCGCGAAGGGCTTCGTAGCCGGAGTGGACTACAACGCCGATTACGTCACGAAAGGCATGACCGGCGCGGCGCGCAACGCTATGGTTCAGTTCACCGATGTTCTCGGCATCCACTCCCCATCGACCGTGTTCAAAGAATATGGCCAATACGTCGACCTCGGATTCGCTGAGGGCGTCACGCTCGGTCTCCCGAACGTCACGGACGCTTTCGGGAACGTCTGGACGTCGATCCGCGTCGATTTCTCGTCCTTCGCGAACGGGCTGCTCGCGTCCGCGAGAACCTTTGTCAATCAGCTGAATCAGACGCTCTCATCGGTGTCGTTCGGCGGAAGCAACGCGGCGAAATCCATCATCGGCAAGACGCCGAAAATGGTTCCCGCCTTCGCGACCGGCGGATTCCCGGAGGACGGAATGTTCTACGCGAACTCTGGCGAACTCGTCGGGCGGTTCTCCAACGGGCGGACGGCTGTCGCGAACAACGCGCAGATCGTCGAAGGCATCGAGAACGCCGTCTATCGCGCAATGTCAGCCGCACAGCGCGGCTCAGGGCGCAGCGGGAAGATAGAACTCATCCTCGACAAGCAAGTCGTCGGACGCGCCTTCGGAGACGCCATAGATTCCGAAAAGAGACGTTCCGGCGCGAACACCAAAATCACATTCACGAACGGAGGGCGCGGAAATGGTTAAAGTTGACGGAACAGACTACAGCGCAATCGTCACCGCGCTGACGCGGAATTTCGAAGTCGTCGACGGCGACAACGCCGGGCGCACACTCGATGGCGTCATGCACCGCGACCTCATCGGAACCTACTACAATTATTCCATCACGATCAACACCGACCGTATGTCCCAGGCGGAGTACAACGCTCTCTACAAGACGATTTCCGCGCCGGTCACAAGTCACGACATCATCGTCCCGTTCGGCAACGAACCGCTCGCCTTCAAGGCGTATGTCTCGCGCGGAAGCGACGATCTCCTCCGGCAGTACTCCGAGACAAACCGGTACTGGGGCAACCTCTCCTTCGACTTTATCGCGATGGAGCCGCAAAGGAGCGCGGAATGAAACTCAAAGTCTCTTACGCCGACGTCGCCGTCGGGGCGAAAGAAAACTTCGCCCCGACGGCGGAGGGTCAGGCAAGCATATCCACCCCGGCACTCCTACAGGGCATGCAGACGCCGATGTACGCGAACCCGTGCGAGATATACTCCGTCCTTCTCGATGGCTCTCTCGAAGTCCCTCCGGACGATGTGAAATACGCTCTCGTGTCGGATGACCTCTCGGACGCGACCGACGGCAGCTTCGAAACGCCGCTCATCCTCACGCTTACCGCGACCGGGCAATACACCTCCCAGGGCATCACGCTAGTATTTGACGAGACCTCGAACCGGTACGCGACGGCGCTCAGTATCAAATGGTATCGCGGCGACACGCTGCTCTCCGAAAAGAGCTACACGCCGGACAGCCCGAACTACTTCTGCGCGAACAAAGTCGAGAACTACAGCAAGCTGATAATCAGCTTCACGGCAATGAATATGCCGCGCAACCGGCTGTATCTCACGGATATCCTGTACGGCCCTGTCCGAAACTTCGGGCGGGACGAAATCGAAAACTTCTCCCTGCTCCAGGAGG
>CAVIXF010000342.1:0-20251 GCA_963646585.1 Candidatus Gastranaerophilales bacterium HUM_1
CACGCCCGAGGACACCTACGGAGACGTGGACGTGACCTTCAACTTCGACGCTTCCTCCTTCCTGGCCGGTGATGAACTCGTTTCCTTCGAGTCCGTCACCTACAAGGACAACGAGCTTTGCGCCCACGCCGATATCGAGGACGAAGCCCAGACCGTCACCGTCATCAAGCCCGTCCTTGAGACCACCGCCGTCGATGGCTTCGACGGGGACAAGAACGTCATCGCCGACACCGACGCGACCGTCATTGATACCGTCCACTACCAGAACGTGACCCCCGGCAAGACCTACAAGGTCACGGGCACCCTCTACGAGAAGGTCGAGGGCGAGGACGGCAAGGTCTCCGAGAAGGCCGTCAAGGACGCCGACGGCAACCCCGTCACCGCCGAGACCGAGTTCACGCCCGAGGACACCTACGGAGACGTGGACGTGACCTTCAACTTCGACGCTTCCGGCATCGCCGACAAGAGCGCCGTGGTCGCTTTCGAGTCCCTTTCCTATAAGGGCAAGGAACTCTCCACCCACGCCGATATCGAGGACGAGGACCAGACCGTCACCGTCCACACCCCGGAAATCGGCACCACCGCCACCGACGCGCTCGACGGGGACAAGAACGTCATCGCCGACGCCGAGTCCACCGTCACCGACAAGGTGGCCTACGAGCACGTGCTGAGCGGCAACCCCTACACCATGGCCGGTGTCCTGATGGACGCCAAGACCGGCCTTCCCGTCCTGACGGGCGAGGGTGCGAAGAAGTACACCGAGGATGACCTCAAGGCGTTCACCTCCGGCCTGCTCGAAGTGCTCGGCTTCTCGCCGACCACTTTCAGCATCAAGGTCGCTGGCAAGGAGTGGGGCAAGGGTGCCGAAATCGTGAAGAACGAGGACGGCTCCTACTCCTACGATGCGTCCACCTTCACCGAGAACGAGGACGGCTCCTGGAAGTCCGTCACCGACAAGCAGACCCTTACGAAGAACGAGGACGGCTCTTGGACCCTCACGGGCGTGGTAGGCGCCGGCTACGGTGATACCGAGGACGGCAAGAGCCATGTCAGAAAAATCGAGGAGAACTACAAGGCCGATGAGGTCGAAGTCAGCGAGAGCGATATCGACTGGTCCTGCGTGGACAAGCTCCCGACCGCGAACGTCGATATGACCAAGCTCGCCCAGTTCGCCGAGGACAACAAGGACCTCCTCTCCTGCATCGTCTACAAGACCTCCGAGTTCTCGCCCGACAAGGAGTCCGACGCCCTCGACATGGACTTCACCTTCAACTCCAACGACGTCATCGACCGCCTTTCCGGCGAGACCCGTGACCTGGTTGTCTTCGAGGTGCTGTTCAAGGGCAGCATCGAGAACGCGACGGACGAGACCCCCGTCTCCATCGTCGCGAGCGAGTGCGACAAGGACAACGAGGGGCAGACCGTAAAGCTCGTCCCGAGCGAAATCGGCACCACCGCCACCGACAAGTCCGACGGTGACCACGAGCTGATGGCGGGCAAGGACGCCGTAATCACCGACGAGGTGACCTACGAGGGCCTTATCCCCGGCAAGGAGTACACGCTCCACGCCACGCTCATGGACAAGAAGACCGGCGAAGCCCTCCTCGTCAACGACAAGACCGTCACCGCCGAGCTTAAGTTCACCCCGAACAGCGAGAGCGGCACCGTGAGCATCGACCTCGGCGAGTTCGACGCGACCTCGCTGGACGGCCACACGCTCGTCGTTTTCGAGGAGCTGACCAAGCAGTCCGTCATCGACGGCAAGACCACGGACGTCACCGTGGCCGAGCACAAGGATATCGATGACGAGGACCAGTCCGTCACCGTCACGTCCACGCCGAAGGGTTCCACCTACGGCAAGACCGGCGCTGACATGACGAGCACCGGCATCGCCATCTGCATCCTGCTCGGCGCTGCCGCCGGTGCCCTGCTCTACGGCATGAAGCACCGCAAGCCCGCCGCTGCCGAGACGCCCGAGTCCACCGAGGACTAGCGCCCGTAGCGGGTTAGACCGGGCGGGGATGCCGGAACGAACGGCATCCCCGCCCTTTTAAGATGAATGGAATCAGAAAGGGGGATACGCCCATGAAAAAGAAGAAGGAAGAGAACAAGGCCACAGAGACCAACGATGCGTTCGAACCCGTAGAAACGACCGGGAAGGCGGAACCTGCTCCCGTGCCCGAGAGAAAGCCGTACCGGAAGTACGTGCTCACGGGACTCTGCGCCGCGCTCCTATGCGCCGCCGTCGGCACCGGTGCCTACTTCGCCGGTGCCCGTGGCGAGACGAGCGCCCCTGTGACCCAGCAGGAAACGGCCACACAGGAAGCTGTCCCGAAGGCCACGGACACGCAGGACGAGAGCGACAGCGCGAAGCACGTCCACGACTGGACGGTTACCTACAAGACCGTCCATCACGACGCCGTGACCCACACCGAGCACATCGACCCCGTTTTCCAGAACCAGACCACCTACCACACCGTCTGCAACGACTGCAAGCAGGTCATCGACGGCAAGGCCGACGAGCACATCAAGGTAACCGGTCACTCCGGCTACTCCACCAACGTCCCCATCACCGATGAGGTCATGGTGAGCGAGGGCTACGACCGTACCGTCACCGACACCCCTGCCTACGACGAGACGGTCATCGACAAGATGGTATGCACCACCTGCGGCGCGACCAAGGACGCTTCGTCTGCGGTCACGGATGCGACCGCGTAGGACGATGGCTCGCAGGCGCAACACGAGAAGGAGCCGCGCGGCGTTCGCGGCGGCGGGGACCTTCCTCGCCGCCGCAATCGCCCTCATCGCCCTCCTCGTCCACTTCTACCAAGGGGCGAACCCCTCCCCGTCACCGACCGCATCCTCCGTCACCGTCTCGGAGAGCGCGGACGGCGAATCGGAGTTCCCGACCGTCGATTGGGACTACTGGAAGGGCGTGAACCCCGACGTCATCGGGTGGATTACGGTACCCGGCACGGATATCAACCACCCCGTCCTGCAAGCCCACTCCTCGGACCCGGACCACTACCTCCACTACGACGTCTACGGGGACTACAACCCGCTCGGTGCGCTCTACCTGGACGCGGAGTGCGAGAAGTACGGGTTTTCAAGCCCGAACGCGGTCATCCTCGGGCACAGCCAACGCCTTTCCGGTGCCATCACGTGCTTCGGCTACATCCAGAACTACAGCGATGCGGGCTTCGCGAGGGAGCACGACACCGTGCTCATCCAGACCCCGACCGCGAAGATGCGCTACAGGGTGCGCTTCGCCAACATCGTGAAGGGCTGGGAGCCGACGAAGCGGACGAGCTTCGACTCCGACGCGGACTACCGCGACTGGTACGACTCGAACCGCGAGGACGCGGCCATGGTGCTCGACGCCGAGACGGAGCCGAACCAGGTCATCTCCCTCGTCTCCTGCTCGTACAACTTCTGGAAGAAGAATGAGCGGACGGTCGTGACCACGAGCGTCGATAGGGAGCAAACCGAGAACCAGTCGGTTTCCGGGAAATCCACTCAGACCGCACCTGAGAGCGAGTGAGCGGCCATTTGCGTCTCCCAGCACCCAGGCTAGGCACGCTTTCGCATGACCCCGCAGGAACGATTCTGCGGGGTCATCTTTTAGGTGCCCGGAACGTGGCGCTTATTCTCCTATAATTTCTCCTAACGGGACATGAAGGGAAAGGTGGTCCACATGAGAAGAAAAGGCGGGCAGTCGTTCGAGGATATCGTCAACGACCAGCGGCGTGCGGTCGTTGAGAAGGTCATCGCCGACATGGGGCGCGACGGCCTGCGCTGGGCGGAACCTTACCTTCCCGCGCTCTCCCCCCGCAACCCCGTCTCCGGCACCGTGTACTCGGGCGGCAACCGGATGCACCTCGGCTTCATCGGCTACGAGCGCGGATACGAGGACTGCCGCTGGGCCACCTTCAACCAGATATCGGACGCCGGGTGGAAGGTGAAGAAGGGCGCGAAGTCCGTCATCATCGAGAAGTGGAAGCAGTTCTCCTACTACAAGGACAACGAGGAGACCGGTGAGAAGGAGCTTCAAGGGCGCTTCCCGAAGCTCGTCGGCTACTGGCGCGTCTTCAACGCAGAGGAAATCGAAGGCATCCCGCCCCTCGACAGCAACCTCCCCCGGCATGAGTCGGACCGGACCGCCGTCATCGCGGACAACCTCATCGAGTCCTCCCGGTGCCGCGTCTTCGAGAGCATGATGTACCTCGGTCAGGCCGCTTACTACCCGACCCTCGACAGCATCCACATCGCCCCGCGCTCGACCTTCCGCTCCGATGAGAGCTTCACGCGCGTCCTGCTCCACGAGATGACCCATTCGACGGGGCACCCCGACGCCCTCGCACGCGACCTCGGCGGCTCCTTCGGCACCGCGTCCTACGCGCAGGAGGAGCTTGTCGCGGAACTCGGTGCGCTCTTCTGCTCCGCCGACCTCGGCATCCAGGGCGCGGAGATGGATGGCACCTTCTACGACAACCATGTCAGCTACCTCAAATCGTGGATGGCCGCGCTTGAGGATGACCCGTCGTATCTCTTCAAGGCCGCATCGAAGGCGGAGAAGGCGGACACCTTCATAATGGAGCGCTACGAGGAGGAGCTTGGCAAGAACATCGATATCGACTGCCCGGAGCTTGAGGAGGAGATGAGCCTTGCGGGCGAGTCGCGCGACATGCAGGATGCTTCCTCCGCCCAGCCGGACCTCGCCGCGCCCGCCGTCCCTCTTCCAAAAGACAGGTAGCGGCGCATTCCCCTTCTACGATACTATAACGATAGGATACTATCTTGCAGGGAACCTACGTAAGCGGTATAATAGAGAAATCACGAAACAGCAGAAAGGATGATTTCAATGGAGAATACCGCTACGGAGCCTTGGAGCTTCACCATCGAGTTCGATGAGGAGAAGGCGAAGAAAAACAGATACAGCCTGAACGTTCTCTACGACTACGTGGGCAAGAACGTCGAGAAGTACGGCAACGAGCGCATCGCGCGGGGCACCTGGCGTGCCGCTGCTGGAAGCGATGTGATTACCGCGCAGTCCCTTGCCATCTCCAAGCTCTCGCGCCTGGAATGGGTCATGCAGAACATCAAGTCGCTCACCTTCTGCGAGGATGACGATGAGGTCTGCGACGGCATCGAGATGCTTCGACGGGTATGCCCGGAGCGCGTGCTCGGTTAGGACGGAAAGAAAGGGGGATATCCATGCCCCAAACCCGAAAAGCGTTCCACTTCGACCTGGATACCAAGAAGCTCACGTCAAACGGTGCCCCGAAAGACGCATGGGGAAAGATACGCGGATTCCTTGAAACACAAGGTTTCGAGCACATCCAGTACTCCGGCTACGAATCGAGACACGCGATGAGCTATTCGGAGATGAACATCGTCCTCGAAAACCTGCAAGACGCGTTCCCGTGGTTCGCTTCATGTGCAAAAGACGCAAAGGTCACCTCAATCACCGGTCGGCACCATGACGCACTGGCATACATGAAGGCTTATGTCTCCGACAGGGGTTCCGATGCGCCGCTCGAATCCGAGGAGTTCGAAGACGAACCCTTATCGTTTGACTCCGAGACAAAGGCCATGAGGGACGCTTCCGACCAATTGAACGAGCAGGACGTTTCCCATGCCATCAGAAACAGGAACACCGAACGGTAAAAGAAATCCCCGGTTGAACAGGCATTGCCTTACAACCGGGGATTTCTTTTACTTCAAAGCGTGCTCACTCGCCTACTTCGTCGCACCGCAGCCCGAGCACTTGTAGCCTGTGGTCACGGTCTCGTCGTAGGCCGGGGTGTCCGTGACGGTCTTGTACTTCGTCTCGTCGTAGGCGGCTTGGTCAGTAACCGTTTCGTAATAGCCGCTTGTCACAGTTACATACTCATCATGGCAACCGCCACAGTTCCCGCCGTTTAAAAGGGAATTTTTAAAATGAGCTGCTTCATTTCCTGTAATGTCAGCACCGCAATTATTGCAGATGCTCACGCACTTCGTCACCGCATCATGCCATACCTGATGAGTCACCGCGTCGTGGTGGACGGTGTACGCTTCCTGATGGGTCACCGCGTCGTGGTGGACGGTCTTCGTCTGTGCCACCCAGTTGTGCTGGTGCGTGCTCTCCTCCTTCTTGGAAGAGCTACCGCCGTTCGAAGAAGAGCTTGTCTGGCTGCTACCGGACGTGTCCTTCTTGGAAGTGGACGTGTTGCTGCCGCTATCGCTCTTGCCGCTTGAGGTTTCCGGCGTCTTCGCCGTGCTCTCCTCCTTCTTCGCGGTCTCCTGCGCCGCTTCCGTCTCCTTCTCGACCGCTTCGGTATCCGCGTTCGGGTTCTTCTTGATGTTCTCCTCGACCTTCGAGACAACGCTTGCGCCCGTCTCGCCGGTCAGGGTCTTATCACCCTTCTTCACGGCTTCGGCAACGTCCTTCGCGAGGTTCGTAAGCTCGTCCTTCGTCACCTTGTCCGCGTCCACCTTCTCAAAGGTGAAGGGAAGGCTAGTCGCATCGCTCTTTCCGCTGTCGCTCCCACGCTTCTCCTTCGCCACGGCTTCGACCTTGCTCTCGGAGCCAACCTTGTAGATGGAGCCGTCGGCGTTCACCGGGGAGATGAAAGTGACCTTGTAGGTGCCCTCGGAATCAACGGTGAGGGTCGCATCCTCGTTCGCGTCGTAGGCGTGGTAGAAGTCCGTGCCGCCGTCCTCGCTCTGGATATGGGCGATGACCGGGGACGAGGTATCGGAATCCCATCCATCGGCCTTCACGCCGAGGTCGAGCACGTAGCTTGTCTCCTCGTCATCGCTTTCGGATGCGGGCTGCGATGCCGTCACAGGCTCGCTATCCGTACCATTCCCGCCGTTCGCGTTCCCGTATGCCCAGACGCCGCCGCCAACGACTATCGCGGCGCACAGAAGCCCGATGCCCGCCATGCATACCTGCTTCTTGGAGAAGGTCCGCCCGAACACCGCGATGCCCTTCTTCTCCTCCTCGGACCCGCTCTCCTCATCGGCATCCGGCGCTTCCACGGCTTGCGGGAGAACCTGCGTCACGTTCTCCTCTGCCTGCTCCATATCCATCTTCTTGTCCTTCTTGTTGTCTTCCATTGTTGTCATTCCTTTCTGTCCGTTTCCCAGGTTTCCTTATGCCAAGATGCTCCAAATCACATGGACGATGAGGATGAGCACCAGGTTTATCGCGACCCACTTTCCCGTGGATAGCAGCCTGTCCGGCATCGTCACCGTCGCGATGCGCTCGATGCGGCGCTTGGATTCCTGCACCATCTCATCGATAAGCTGCTCGTTCTTGGCGGTCAGCTTCTCCACGCTCTCTATCGTCATGTCCCTGGCTTTCTGTTGGGCGTCCGCGACGCCGTAGAGCGCCATCTGGGTAGCCGCCCGCTTCCTCTCCTCGACCTTATCATCGAGTGATTCGACCTTTCCAAGGACCTCCCGCATCTCCTCGACCATGGCACGCATCTGGCTTGCGATGCGCTCGTTGCTCTCGCGCTGCTCACCGATAAGCTCCTCAAGCTTCTTGACGGCACCGATAAGGTCGGTCTCATCGTCGGCGTTCGCAAGCCTGCGTCCTGCAAGGCGCATGTCGCGTGCTTCCTCGTCAAGCCCTGCGCCGACCATTCGGCTGATGCCCGCCACGGCCCGCTCGTCGCGTTCCTGTTTCGCATCCGCGTAATGCTTCGCCACGTAGCCCTCACTCCTTTCCATCGTCGCTCTCCAACCCCTTGTCCTTCCTCTCTCGTATCCGGATGATAAGGGGCTTGTCGAACAGGTACGAGAGGTTATGGGCCGCATCCGCGACCGGCACCGCGTCCGCCATGCTCCCGCAGACGTGAATTGCCTTCCACTCCCTGTCCCTGCCTTCCCTCACCTCAACGAGATATCGTTCGCTTCTCACCGCTCACCTCGACATTTCTGGGTTTTTTCGGACAAGATTAGGTTACCGCGCAAGGTGTCCGATAGTCAGGACACCTTATACACCCTCCCTTATCCTCGTCCTCTCCGCCCGCATCTGCCCGATAAGCTCCTCCGGCAGGACGCCAAGCCCGTAGGCGATGGCGAAGAACGTTTCCATGCTCGGCAGCGTCTTTCCGGACATGGCCGAGAACCACGCGCTGTTCGAGATGCCGCTTTTCTCCCTCGCTTCCTTCAACGTAAGCCCCTTTTCCAGGGCGATGCGCCGAGCGGCCTTGCCGAGACAGCCAAGCTCAGGGAAGCGACCGGCAGGGTCGTTACCCCGTTTCGAAGCAACCATGGTCTTCCTTTCTCTAGGCTAGGATACTATACCGATAGTATACCATAACCCTACATTCGTCCACAATATGATACTTTTAATTCTATTCCAGTTCTTGAGTTACCATGGAATAGAAAGGAACGTGGACCCATCAGTGAAAGAAAGAGAGGTACCAAAATGAACGGTAACGAAAACCAGGCATATACAAACGACAACATCGCGCTTCGCGCCGAATACGAGGAGGAAGCACGTGTCTTCGGCTGGATGAAGAAGTCCTTCCTCTTCCTCGCCCCCGCCTTCGCCGTCCTGTATGCCGTGATGTTCATCGTGAACATCCCTGCACTTGAAGCAAAATACGGGGCCGAGGGAATCGCCAACCTCATCCTGTACCTACCGGCCATCCTGATAAGCTGCATTCCGGCTATCCTATGGGCTGGCTGTATCCCATCCGGCTATATCTGGGCCTACCGGGCCATTCGCCGCTCCCGTCTCTTCGTGATGGGAAACTTCGCTTTCCTTGCCGTGCTCGTTGTCCTTCTCATCGGCATTCCCATCCTTCTCGCGCCGGTCGTTTTCATCATCCAGTGGCGAAAGGTCTCAAGGCTCAAGTCGATGCGTGGCTAGCACCGCCCATTCATGAGATTCTTGCAATCTGTTTCGCCTGCGCTTACAATCGGTTATGCGGTGTTGTAGAACGGTGCAAGAGGACGTAACCCCCTTCACCGGCTACTAATCAGAAAAGCCCCGTTTTTCGCGGGGCTTTTCTTTTTGCCTGCGAAAGGGTTCCCTAGCGGGCGTCCATACCCTTCTCGGGAGCTTGCCGCTCCTGCGTAGGCGTCCTTCCGCTCCTTGCAGCGCCGCCACCGCCCGCGTTCCCGCCGTTCTTCTTTTTCCTCTGGACGGTCTTCGAGGACATTTCCAGGCGCATCTCGTCCGCGCCGCGCCAACAGGCGAGCATCACGCGCTTCACCTCGCTGTCGTTCGCAATCTCAGGTGCGGGACGCGGGAGCCTGAGCTTCGGGATATCCGAAAAGTCCTTCCCCACCATGGTGCGCACGGTCTCGCGGTAGTCGCGGTAGAGCTTGCGGATATCGGCAAGATAGGTGCTCTTCTCCTTACCGATGCGCTCCCTCTCGGCGCTTGCCGACCTCCTCTCCCCGACCGCTTCCATTCCTTTCTCGCGGATTTCCCTTCGCACGGCGTTGCGACCTAGGGTGTCGTTCAGCTTCGCCATGCCAAGGTCCGCGTCCAGCTTCGCCACGGAGAAGGAGTAGCGGTTGTTGTCGGTGTCGGTGACGTAGATGCGCCCGCCGCGAAACGCCGTCTCCACGCCCCAACCCTCCAAGGTCTCCCTGTATTCGAAGATGCTCTCCGCATCCTCTGCCGCGAGCCTGCACAGCTCCCGAAGGTTCGTCTTGTAGGAGTCGATGCCACGGGCGGCTAGCTCCCGCTCAACCTTCGACGGCTGCTTCTTATGGGTCTCGGAATTGCGCTCATCCCTCACGACCTGCCGCAACCCCCACCTTGCGTCCATCTCCCGCACCCGCCCCGCACGCTTCGCCTTCGCGCTCTTGCCGCGCCCCTCATCGAGTCGGTTCCCCGTGGAGAGGTCGGTGCGGTTGATGACGATGTGGACGGCGTAGCGGTGGGTCTTGTCCGCCTTGCAGTACTCGTTGTGGAGCGCCATCACTATCTGCTGGTTCGGGTAGTGCTTCGTGACGTATTCTTTCGCGTACCTCATGCAGTCCTCGGGAGAGAGCGTGCCGCCGTTTAGGTCGCACTCGTCGGGGTTGAACGCGAGAATCTGGTGGTAGAGGACCGTGTTCTTCGCTTCCTTAAGCTCCCCGGTCTTCTTGTCCCTCACCCTCCTTGCGGCCCTGTTGTGCCCGAAGGCTTCGCGCGTGAGGAACATGTGGTGCATCCAACGGCTCGGGTTCGCGCAGCCGTCCATGTTGAGGTTGTCACGCAGGAGCACCTTCTTGTCATCGTTGATGTAGGCGCGAAGGTTCTTCATGTGTCCCTTCGACTGCACGCCCGTCTGCTTGATGATGGTCACTCTTCTCTTCACCCCTTTCGTTCAGACACATTTCCATGCTTCTCCCGCGCACCCGGTTCCCGTTACTTGGATATAGTCTCCGGCAACCATATCTTTGAACCTCCCTTGGCCGAATACTGAACGCGGCAAGAGTCTTTGCACCAAATCCTCATTCGGCCCTTTTTTGACCTGAGAAACGCATTTCCGCAGTACTTGCAGATGGCAATCTCATGGTCCTCTGGAAAAAAGACCATTTTCCAAAGGGCGGTATTAATCGTATCGACCCTCAACCTGGCGATTCCATCGGCAGCGAGCGCCGAGTCCTCATCGACCCGGGGATTCATCCATACCCACATCGCATACTTGAGGAAGTCCACCGCCACCGAGCAATCATCGAGTTCCCTGCCCTCCTTGATGGATATGGTCGTGAATCCCTTCACACTCGCCGTATGGACGATGTTGTTGTGAAGGTCCACCCAGTCCTGAATCGGTTCTACAGAAACCTCGTCGTCATCGTCGAACTCAGACAGCTGCTCGATGAAACCGTTCCTTTTCGCGTCATACCTCTCGCACAGGCGTTTCAATGCGTTCTTGTTGATTTTGCCCTCGTAAACATCGAGACGTGCATCATCATCGACCAGCTGCGAGTAATCCAAGCCCAGCAATTCCCCGACGTCGAACCTTTTCCGCACGTCCTTGACGCTGAGCACACGCTCATCCTCGTCAAAAACCTCAAGTGTATCCTTATCCTTTTCACGGGACATTACGCCCAGGCTTTCGATTGCAGACATGAGCTGGTTAAGGTTGCGTGCGAGAATGAAATCGTTGAACGTCTTGGGTGTGACGTTTTTCGGTACCACTCTCAGCTCGTCTTTGGAATAGGCTCGCAAGATGACGTGCCCTCCCCCGATGCTTCTACCTGCAATGGCGGTCTTGCTCTTCATCATTACTCCCATCTCTCGGCTATCGTTGGCACCCATCTTGCGCTCGGCACCGGACACAAATTCGCGCCCTACTACCTAACTTCTCTTGCTCACGACGTGGACGTTACCTGAAAGCTCTCCCTCATCGCCGTTCACGATAATTGGAGCAATCCATTTGATTTCGAGTCCCGTCGGATTGTCTTTCGGACCGGTCCAGTACCCGTGCCAATGGGCGCGGCGCACGTGCGAAGTGACGTGGCGGTGAATGCGACCTTCCGCTTCATTCGTTGCATCGTTGCTCTCGTTTTGATAAACGCGGCGTACCCTTTCCAACTGATAGGAGACGTTGTATCCGACCTCATGCACAGTGCAGTCCGTCTGCTTCGACTTCCTCGGCCTGCTCTTTGCCGGAATCTTCATGCCCGCTCCTCCATGCCGCCATTCAGGTACTCGCTCAGGCGCTTCGCCGTCTCAAGGTAGTGCGCCGCGCCCTCTTCGGTAAATGCAACGTTCACGTTTCCCGCGTGCAGACGCATCCCGCCCGGTGACGTCAAGAGAGCCGCCACTGTATCGCCGTGCTCTATGCTGCGATAGCTCGTGAGCGTCACGCGCCACCCTTCCTTGTCCGCGTAGCGGATGGTCTTCTCCTCGTCTGTATTCCCTGCCATCTTTCGCATCTCCTCGTATCAAAAGGTCGTTTACTGCGCATATTTCCAATGGAACCCGCCGATACTGGCTTCCTTGCCATTTGCGGAAAGCATCCTTGCCGAAAAGGTTCTGATATCTACGTCCATCTTCCTTGCCGCTGCCGAAAGCGATTCGAACTTCTCTTTTGTCTCCAAGCAGATAACCGGACGCTTTCTCGGCTTCTTAAAAAAGGAGATATCCGGTTTTGGCGCATCCGCATAATAGAAATGGAACCCTTGCGCCGTCGTGCCTTCCAAAAGGCAGTGCCGCAAGGTTCCCACGTCGGTTCCACTCTTCTTAGCCGCTGCCGAAACCGATTCGAACCTCTCTTCTGTTTCCAGGCAAATTACGGCTCGCTTGGCCTTGTTCTGAAAACAGGACTCCGCAAGCTTCGGCACGTCATCGAGATAGAAATGAAGCCCTTTCACTGCGCCGCCCGTCTTGCAGGCTTCTCCCATCGCCGACTTGGAGACCCCTATGTCCCGACCCGCCTGCGAAATACTCTCATAATGCTTTCCCGTTTCCAGGCAGACCACGGGACGCTTCGTCCCGCTCCGCCATCTCTGGTCCCGAAAGAACGCATCCGACGGCTTCGGTTCATCGGCGAAATAGAAATGAACGCCCTTCACGCACGTCCCGAACGCAATCGCGCTGAGAATCCTCTTCGATACAGGCGTCAGCGCATCCTCGCCGCCAATCTTCCTCGCCGCGTCCCTTACGCTTGGGAACCGCTCCTTCGTTTCCAGGCAAATCACCGCGCGGCAATGCTCCCTGTTGAAAAACGAATCATCCGGCTTCGGCTCGTCCGCATAATAGTAGTGAAGTCCTTGGACGGCATAGCCCGTGCGTAAGCTACGCGTTATCGTCGAGGTCGTGACACTACATTTGGCCGCGACCTCACAGGCGCTCTCATAACGCCTTCCCGTTTCCAGGCAGACCACAGGACGCATGTCGCTCACACCAATTCCCTTTCTGCACCAAAGTTTTCCGTCACCCGAATCATTCGCCCGGTTCGTCCGGCATGTCCTCTTCCAGGTGGACGTTGTTCCTTTCCGCTTCCGCCCTAAGCGCTGCGAGTGCGCACGCGACGTCCCCGAACGTCTCGACCTCCTTTTCCAAAACGGACCTCGCTTCCGCCGCGTCGAACACCTTCACGCCGTAGGTGTTCAGAAACTTCATGAACTGGTTCAGGTTGGTTCCCTGCTTCGCGAGTTCGTGCGCGGCTTTTCGCAAAGGCCCGGTATCGATGATGCGGATGCTTTCATCATCGGAATGGATGAGTTTTGCCCTGGCATATTCAGAAACCGACATGTTGGATTTCTTCGCTTTTTGTTTCAAACGTTTCTTCTCGTTGTCTGTCAATCGGATAAGAACAGCGGTCTCTCTTCTTGCCGTTTTCACGCACCCCCTTTCTGTTTTCGAGAAAATGTGAATCGCTATAACGGTGCCGCCACCGTTTTCCATGAACACGAAAATGCCCTCCGCATTTGCCGAGTCGCGAAAACGGAAGGTCCGAAACCGCCCGTTTCAAAGAATCGGCTCTCTCCCGGAAAGGCTCCGAAAGCCTGTCGGGAGCAAGATGGAAGCGTATGTGCGATAGACCCGTTTAGGGGCTATTGTATATACGCTTCCCAAATCTTGCAACTCGAAGAGCGACCTTTAGGTCGGTGAGCACCGCTTTGTGGTGCGAGAGCGAAAATGGCCTGGGGATGGGTGTGCCGCCGCACCCGTTCCCAGGCCATTTTCGCGGGGTTTCCGGCTCTGACGGAAACCAAGAACCCGAGGTTCCTACCTCGGGTTCTCATCGAATGCGTAGACAAAATCATTCATTTTTCGCAAAGCGGTTTTCCTTCCACAGCCTGCGCAGCCATGGGTAAACCGAGTACCTGATGACCGCCCTGCACTTGCGCTCCTGCTTCTCGCTCAGAGCTTTTCCGTTGAACGCGCCGAGCAGGAAGAGGTAGTCGTTGTAACCGTTTCCGTCGTTGTACTTACTTGCCGGAAAGGCACCCTGCTCGTAAAGGAAGTAGAGGAGCTTCCTGGAAAAGAAGCCGCTGTCAATCTCGACCATCCCCTTTTTGCCCAGCCGGACGGCTTCGTCCATGAGCGCGAAGGCTTGCTGCCAGCACGCGGACACTTCGTCCAAATCATCGCGCATGAATTTCTGGATGCAGGAAGAGCCGATTGGGTAGAGTACCGCCCCCGTTACCCTGTTCGTAATCGTGTAGAGGTATCTTAGGTTTTCCTTCCCGCACACGCAGACGCCCGAGCAGTTTTCGTCAACCTCGCAATCGGTGACTTCCCATTCCCTGCTTGCCGTTTCCCAGTCCTCCGCCGCAGAGAGTTCCAAGACGGTGCAGACCATGTTGTAAGTGTAGGCGCTCATCGCTCTCCTTCCTAAAAAGGGCCGGTTTCCCTCGACCGAAGAAAACCGACCCTGAAAAACAGACCTTGCCTGCGTGAGATTCTTTGAAAGCGCTTCGTCTAGGACGTCTTCCAACCGTCCCGCTCGAACCTTGCGAGTGCTTCGCGCTGCCGCGCACCGAGACCACTCACGCGGCGGTTCTCCGCGATATGGGCCTTGCTCATGACACGTGCCAACGTGCTCCTCCCGACTCCGGGAGCGCACCTTAGAAGCGACGCCACGCGAATCCTTTGCGCGTCCTCCTCGTCAAGCGCGTCTGTAATGGAAAGCTCCCCTGTTCTCACGCGGTCCTTGATTGCGGCATAGCGCTTGCGGGCCTGCATACCGATTTCGAGGGCACGCCTGCGCTCCTCGTTGCCAAGTGGCGGGATGCTATTTCCCTGCATCTTCCCTCACTCCTTTCGCTTAGGCGCGACCGTCCCTCGCGTTCCTGTCCGCGATGTACTTCTCGATATCTGCGCCTGCCCACTCATCGAGCGCACGGCTCCAATCCTCGTTATGCTCGTCGCACCACTCCTGGAACGACACGTAGCACGTGAGCCTGTTTTTCCGGATGTGCTCCCGCATCGCCTTCATCGCGCCATGACGCTTCGCTTCGCTCCTGTAATCGTAGAATTCAATTGCGCTCATGCCCGTTCCTTCCCTTAAGCCGTCCACTTCTTGATATCCACCACGTCGTACCGCGCCGCGAAGCCGGATGCCTTCGCCGCTTCCGTGAGCGCGTCGCAGACCGCAGCGGCCTTGTCGAATGTTTCCGTCCACGCGATTGCTGGTCCGCCAACAACCTGGACCACATAGACCTTGCCCGTCTCCTCGCTCGCCGTGCCCATCTCTTCTTCCTTTCTGTCCGTCGTTTCGATTTTCGGGTCCGCATCCCGCATGGCGTCCTTTTCCGAAACCTCGGTCTGCTTGTCGGCCCTCTTCGGCTTGACCCGCTCCCGCATCTCCGTCTCGATTTCATCTTCGAGTTCGCGGCACCAGTCCGCGTAAAGCGACTTCGCCTGACGCGTGTCCTCCGCGAAGAAGCGCTTGCGGTTCATCTTGCCGTTCGGCATCTGGTAGGTGCCCTCGTAGAATCCGGCACCATTCTTCGTGTAAAGCTTTCCCGTGCCGCTCGGCTGGCTCATTATCGGTTTTCTCGTGTTCGCCCCCACGGCGCTCCTCCTTCCATCTTCCGTCAGCTTCGCGCCGATGACGGCTCGACCTCGCATGTGCGTCTCCACAAGTCCTTTCTCCTCAAGGGATAGGACCGCTTGCCGGAGACTCTTGCTGCAAACGTGGTAGCGCTTCGCCCATGCGTGGGAGCCGAACGGGACGAACCCGTTCACCGTGGCCGGTGCCACGAGCAACCCGTCAAGCACCAACTCCTCGTAGCGCGTGTACGACGCCGCCTGCTCCTTAGCGCAACTCATCTTCGAGCAGCCGCACCATGAGCGCCGTCATGCTCTCGCCTGTCTCGATGCGGTGGTACTGCATCTTCTTGTGCAGGTCCGCCGGGATGCGGATGTTGATAATCTTGAGACCCAGCTTCTCGGCTTCCTCCTTCTTGGTCGGGCGCTTCATGAAGCCGTCCATCTCCTGCTTGGATTTCCTCGCCGCGCCGATGAAAGCGTTCGCGTTCTCCTTGGCCTTAGTCATGGTCCATCTCCATCTCACTCAAGACGTTTTCCGTAAGCTGCTCAATCGCATCGAGCACATGGCTCTTCGGGTCGTACTCCGCCACCGACACGCCCGCCGCCGCCGCGCGGGAGAGAGCCACCGCACGCGGCACCTTGGCGATGACCGGAATCTCGCTCTCCTCAAGGTACTCCACGAGCTGACGGTCGAGCGCACCGTAGGCGTAGAAGCTGTTGACGATGACGAGCGCCTTCGCCTTCGCGCCGCTCTCCTCGATGACCCGCAAGGTCCGCATCGTCGGCTCCAAGTCGCGGGTGCTCGGGAGCATGGGGACGAGGATGAGGTCGGCCTGTCGGCACCAATCGCCGACGCCGCCTTGGAGCACGCCTGCCGTATCGACCACCTGGAAGTCGCGCATCTCGGCAAGTGCCGGGTCATCGCAGACCTCGTGGACGGAGCCGCCCTGCGGGTCGCAGGTGACGAAGGCCACCGTCTTGCCGCGCCGCTCAAGCGCGAACGAAAGCTCGTCGGCGATGGTGGTCTTGCCCACGCCGCCCTTCTGGTTAAGCATCAATATCGTTTTCATGCCGTTCCTTTCTGCCTGCGCCGTCTCCGGCGCTTCCCATCTATATGTATCTGGGTTATTCCGCGCTCTTCACGAGCGCATACGCGAGGACTGCGCAGAAGGCGGATGTGGCACCGAACACCGCTCCCGCGACCTTCCCGAACATCGTCCCGACGGCGAGCGTGAGGACTGCCCACGGGCCTACGACCAGGATGACCCAGACCGCGAAAAGAAGGAGTGACAGAACGCCCCTCGCCGCGTCTCCCCTCAGCTTCATGTGCATCTCTTCCACTCCCCCGAGTCCTTCATGCCGTCCATCTGTCCCTGCCGCCTTTCCCATTCCGAACGAAACCTGTGCCGTGCTTGATATCAATATAGCAGAATAGGAACCTACAATGATAGGATGGCACATACACCATAAACCTTTCAGACCTTGCTAACGCCTGCCTTCCAGCCACTTTTGCACGGCGAGCGTCGCGTAGGCGTCGGCAAGGGAGCCGTGGGCAGCGCCCGTCCACTCGTAGCCGATGTGGTCGGCGGCGTCCACGAGCTTCCACCAGCGGTAGTCCCCGTGGTAATCGTCCCACTCGCCCATCTCCTCGGCGAACAGCCGCATGGTGTCGATGACCGTCGCGCCCTCCTTCGGTCGGATGCCGAGCGCGGAAAGGAAGCCGAGGTCGAACCCGACGTTGTATCCGATGACCTCATCCGCCGCCGCGAAGATGCCCGCAAGCTCCGGCAGCGCCGCATCGATGGTCGGAAGGTCCGCTACGTCCTCGGGGTAGATGCCGTTGACTGCGCTGGCATAGGGCCACTCCTTCTTGTGCGCCGGACGGAAGCGCCCGTCGAACGCTACCGAGCCGTCGCGGTGGATGATGGAGATGGTCAGAATCTCGTCCGCATCCTCTCCGCACGCATAAAGGCCGGTGGTCTCGGTGTCGAAGCAAATTTCCATGGGACTCTCCTTCTCTTTCGGTGAACCTTCTAGTAAACCAACTCGTCCAGGACGCGGGTGCTCCTGCTGTAGCACTCCTGCATCGTGTAGTTCTTCCTCACGTACAGCACCTTCTCGCGCATCTGGGGCAAGAGCTGTGCCCGCGCGTCCTCCTCGGACTTCGCCTTGCAGATGCAGGTGTCGCTCCCCTTCGGGAAGCAGGCTGTCGGCACCCGCTCCGAGAGCTTGAAAACGAAGTAGTAGTCCATGTCCGTTCCTTTCCGTCCGGCGGCACCAATCCCGCCCTCTGTGGCATCTATTCTATAGGAACCATGCAATGTAGGATACTATAAAGATAGAAACCCACAATACGCGCATAAAAGGAAAAGGGCATCACCCTCGATGCGCCCCTCGTGCCCGGATATTCCTACTCGGTCGCGTCGTAATAATCGACATGACGGTGCGCGGCATCAGCGAGAAGGCAGCTCACAGACGGATTAAACGTCGATGGAGCAAAACGAGGGAACTGTCTCCATTCGACAATGCGGTTTCCCTTCTTGCTCGTCCTGACCACGCAAAGCTCCGGGTTCTCCTTCAACATCGCCGCAACCGTGTCCGGGCCGAAACCGTTCCGTTTACGATAATCACTGCGGCGCTCCTGCCTTGCAAACTCCTGATGTTGAAGCTCTCTTTGCTTAGCAGCGAGAGCGTCACGTTCGCCTTCTCTCATTTTCTGCGCCGCCCGTCGCTGCGAAAGCACCTCCTCGGAAGCCTGCGGGAAGGCTTCCTCCGCCGCGTCCTCGTCGATGGAATAGAAGTCGGTCTCGGCGGCGAACTTCCCGGTGTGATGCCAGCTGGAACACCAGAAGAACCGCTCGAACAGCTCGCTCTTCTTGAGCTTTTGAATCTCGTCCGGCAGCACCCGGTCGTTCTCGTCGCACCACTCTTCAAGCACGGCGAGCATGGCCTTCTTCGTCCACTTGCTCATCGGCATCTCGCCGTCCAGGTAGGCCGCATACGCGTTCTCGCTCATGGAAGACCCGTGGTATCCCGTCTGTCCGTAGCTGACCATGCCCATGTCCGCTCCCATCTGTTCCCGGCGGGGTCCCTATGGCCCCATCGCATACCATCAGTATAGCATACTACATTTGTAGGAACCCACAGAGATGCTTATTTTCTCGCTTCCAGCAACCCTGTGACCTGCACAGACGGCGTTTCCATGCTTCTCTTTCGATTGAAAGTTGCATACAACTATGGTAGGATTATAGTATGCGTAACATTGACGCTACAAACTCAAACGAAAGGGGGTCCTATCATGGATACGTCAAAGATTTTGCGTCCCGAACAGCTCCCGTTTCCAGTCCCGCCGGAACTTGAGTACGCCATCAACGAACTTCTTGCCGCCTGGGAACGCGATGAGAGGTTGAACCTTGACTGCTACCTCGATGAGGTGCAAGGCGCGGCAAGGGGCGTGAGCGAAGAGAAGGACGCTTTGATTCGGAAATATTATGTTCAGTATGGATGGAGAAAGGGGATGACATTCGATGATTGATTTCTCTAGCTGCAAACGGCTCGTCAACCTGCACAAATGCTGCTAGAATGGTCCTTGGTCGAAGCGGAACTCGCCTTCCGTTTTCGTTTTCCGCTGGTTGTGGCGGCAACCAGAACCAGCGCTTGACATTATAGGGCATCGCCAACGGCGGTGCCCTTTTTTTGTCGAACAATCCGCTGGTAGGAGTGCGTACAACTACGACGGGCTACAAGGTGCCTGCAACGAGATGAAAGATTCAGCGAGACAGTTGGCAACACAAGGCCCCGATGATAAAGCCCCGGTTAAAACATCCCTCCGATAATGATTAGCCCATCTAAAGAACGATGGGCTTTCTTCATTCTTCGCTTCATATCCGCCAAGGAACCCGCCCCGCACCCGCCGCTTATCTTCCAACCGCGAACCGCCGCCCAACTGGCGGTTCTTTTTTTAGGCAGGAAAAAGGGCATCCTCCCGGATGCCCATCTCATGCGTACTCACTTCCTTCGCGGCGGCTGCACGTATCGCCCGTGAGAGATGTACCTGCTCTGGCTCACTCCCCTGCGGTCGCGCATCCTGTTGCTCACCCTGACGCAATCCCTGCACCAACCGGAAAGCCCTAACCCGCCGCGCGCGATATAGAAACCGCTCGACGGGAGAACCCTCCCGCAGTGAGGGCACCTTTTCTGCTCCGGAAGCGACCTCATGTTCCTTCCCCTCCTTATCCCAAGCTCTATCTCTTTTGAATCGCCCTACGATTCGCTGACCGCCGCGATTTGCCATGCGCCCATCCCGTCCTCGTCGGCCTTCTCGCTGACGAATCTCGTTGCGGCGTCGTAGCCGTCGAACAGGCGAGCGTCGCAGACCGTCTCCCCGCGCACGCAGACGGCAACCCATTTCCGGCCAACAGCCTTTTCCCAGTGGTAGCCTTTCACCCTCGTCCCGCGCTGGATTCCCACAGCGATGTGCGCCGCCGGACAGCCAAGCCACTCCGCTGCGGTCTTCTGGCTCTCGAACGTCATCCCCGTTTCCACGCAGCGAACCGCCGTTATTGTTTTGTTCCTAAAAAAGGACTCCTCCGGCTCTGCCTGGTCGGCATAGTAGAAGTGACGGTCCTTCGCCATCTGACCAAAACGGCAGGCCCAGCTGATGCTCCCTGGGTTGCATCCATAATGTCGAGCCGCTGCCGAAACCGATTCGAACCTCTCCCCGTCCTCCAAACAGATGACGCTTCTGCCCTTTGCCGCCATGGTCTGTCCTTCCTGCCTTGGGCGCGGCACCACTTCCGC
>CAVIXF010000343.1:0-8582 GCA_963646585.1 Candidatus Gastranaerophilales bacterium HUM_1
TTTCGTCTAAAAATTAAGAAGACACCAAAAGGTGTCTTCTTAATTTTGGTGGAGCTGACGAGTCCCTCGTCGAACTCGCCGCCCTCGATGTTTGAGAGATCCGCTGACTTGAGTTTTCCGTCTTCGCTACTGATATTAAAGTAGATAAGAAGCCGGTCGTCATATAGGTAGACCTCTGAAACAAAGTCAGAGATGATTCTCCGACGGTAGTCCTGCTCGGACTCTCCCGGATATGGCTCAAGGTGTTTCGTCAACGCAAAAAGAATCTGGTCCTCTGTAAACGCGAGGCGCTTGCCCTTGAGAAAACTGAGCTCGCCCAGAATGACCGCTTGCTCGTTCTCGAGTTCCTGCAGGCGCGCCGGCAAGGTCTGCGTCGCTGCTCCCGACTCGATAGCCCGCAGCACATTCGCGATAGACTTCTTATTGTTTGCCAGCTTCTTTTCGTAGAAGGCAATCTCCGAGGCGGTATCGTTTTGGTGCTCTTGCGCCGCGTGCACCTTCCTTGCGAGCTCTTCAAGAACTTCCTCTTGAAGGATATAGCGGACAGTGAAGTCGACCACGGCGCGCTCGAGGCGGTCGCGTGAGACCTGCTTCTTATCGCAAGTCTTATTCTTGCCGCGAGTGTTCCCGCAATAATAGTAGTACCACTTGTTCCCACTCTTACCCGTACCGCTGACTCCCTGCATTGGTCCTTTGCAATGACCGCAGAAGAGTCTACCGGCTAAGAGGTATTCAGCCTTTGGCGACTTCGGAGCCTTGCGAGTGCGTCGGCGTTCCATTTCGGCCTGAGCGAGGTTAAAAGTGTCCTTTGATATAATCGCAGGCATGCCGCCTTCGACGACTATATCGTGATACCGGTACTCACCGATGTACTTTCGGTTTTTAATAATTCGGTTGATACTGTTCTTGTTGAAGGGCTTGCCTTGAGCGGTACGCAGTCCACGGCTGTTCAGGAGCTCACAGATGGCCGCATTTGATTCACCCTTAATATACTGCTCAAAAATCGTTTGAACGGTCTGGGCTGACTCTGGGTCTATCTGGAAGTGCTTCTGCTCGTCGACCCGATAGCCAAGTGGCCTCCCGCTTCCGGTGCTCTGGCACTTCAAAGCGCTCTCGTGCATTCCCCGCTTGATTTTCTGAGCGAGCTCTGCCGAGTAGTATTCCGCAAGGCCCTCCATAAGGCTCTCGAGGATAATGCCTTCAGGCCCGTCCGGTATTGCCTCGGCGGCGTAAAAGATTTGGATTCCGTTCCTCTTGAGCTCCCGCTTATAAACGGCGCTGTCGTATTTGTTTCGGGCAAAGCGGTCCGTCTTATAGACGACCACCGCCTCGAACTTCTTGCGCTTGGCGTCAGCAATGAGCCTTTGGAACTCCGGTCGCTCGTCTGTACGGCCTGAGATATGACGGTCGCAGTATGTGTCGATAACGGTAAGCCCTCGTTGCTTACAAAAGTCGGTGCAGACTCTAAGCTGCCCTTCGATACTCTGGTCGGTCTGTCTTGGGCCGGCAGAATACCGAGCATAGATTACTGTATTCATGTGACCCTCCTAAAAATTTCGTCGTTATGGTACTCCAGAAGCTCTCTACGCGGCGGAAATCGGGGGGGGGGGGTAAAACCATTCCGTCAAGAGAAGCCAGCCAGCGGGCTGTAAAAGCGTCCTGAGGGCTATTCAAAATTATCGGAGAAACATAGATTTTCATGGAAGGAGTAATAGTTATAAGGCCTCGGTCGAAGGCTTTATCATAAAAAGTATTGAGGCAAATCCCGTTGTCGGGGCTGACCCGGTCCGCCTCGCTTCGGCATTGCGAGTACGGTTTTATATGACTTGCAACGAGCATTTGCGGCAGCGCGCAGCCGGATATAAAGCACCGGTCGTCGTAAGCCGCGAGCACCGCTTGCTTGAAGAAGTGTCGTTCCCGCGATACTCTTCCGTGATTCGTCAGAGACGAAAGCGGCTTTGCTCCTTGCAAAGGTGAAGAGTCAAAGATAGCGAGACCCGTCAAGGTCTCCGCCTCAAGACTCAGAGAGCCCCAGTCGTGTTTGAAATCCTCGTAAATCATTCGGTCCGCCTTCGCTACGTTCTTAAGCCCAGAGGAAACCTTCGGGTCTATGTACCGGAAGTTCCGCATGCGCATTACGATAGAAGCGACTGAGTGAGGAATAATCTCGGCGACCTGCTGAATGACTTTGTTGCTGGGATTGATTTTTCCGAGAGGAGTAACGCAGTAAAGGGCATAGGCGATAATTATGTCCTCTCTGCTCCACGCGTTCATTGATTCTGCTCCTCGTCTAAGCGGATAGCTGTCATAAGCAGCTCCATACGCCGCTTGACATCGAGCCCGGAGAAAATACGCAGAAGCTCCGCTTCCTCTTTGGAGCGTTGCTGCTCTAAGTGAATCTCACCGGAGTTCTGGCCTATGACGCCGTTATTGGTCCCCACCGTTCCGACGTTTACGCTGTTATCGGTCCACCCCATCAGGTAGTCGACCGACGTTCCGAGAGCGTTCGAGAGCTTCTGCATTTTATCGGTACGAAGTGTTTTAATGTAGCCCGTTTCCCATTTGCGGACCGTGCTCGCGCCGACGCCGACCATATCGCCGAGCTCCTGCAGAGTATATCCGTTCTCTGTTCTAAGATAATGTATTCTATCGCCTAACGTCATTTTAATCACCTCTGCGTCTTATTATAGCATGTATTTGTCGCAAAGGGAATAGTTTTTGTCCAGAACGGGAAAATTTTTTCCAAAAGGCTATTTACAAACTCCACAAAGCGCGCTATAATGACTTTGTCCTTTAAGACAAAACACAGCGCACTGTGGTTACTCTGATGAAAGGAGGCAACATATTGTATGATTAACACTCGACTGCTTCAAGCCCACATGGTCTTGAATGGCGTAAATGCGAAGGACCTTGCGGACGCGCAAGGCTGGAGCGTAAGAAATGCTTACCGTAAAATTAAGGGCGAGACTGCCTTCACGGTACCTGAAGTGCAGATTTGCAAGGACCTATTACACCTTGACCCGCCCACGGCGAACGCAATTTTTTTTGCCGCCGATTTGTCCTAAAAGACAAAAATGCGGCCGACGCTCGCCGAAACCGCTCTTGCAAGAGAGAATCTTATGCTTGACCGACTAAGCGCTGCGGTCAACGCGTTTTACGAAAATCCACAAAATATGCAAGCCTATTTGGCTTGGAAGAAAAACAAGGAGGCAAAACAAAATGAAAATCACCGTAACAATGGAACTGACTCAGGAAAACCTGAGCAAGCTGAGAGCCCTGCTCCCTGATACCGAGATTCCCGGTCAGGTAAGTATGTTCGATTCCCCTTCGGAAAAGCCCGTAGCCGAGGCTCCTACGACCGAGGCGCCCGCTCCTAAGGATGAGGCTACGAAGACTGAGGACAAGCCTATCACGAAGACCGACATCCGCGCCGTAGCCCTGAAGCTCTCCAAAGCCGGCAAGCAGAAAGAGCTCGCTGACATCTTTGCGAAGTTTGGTTGCAAGAAGCTCTCCGACTTCGACAGCCGCACGGAAGACTATCCGGCACTTATGAAAGAGCTGGTGAGCGTCAATGGCTAAGCATGCACTACTTTCCGCAAGCGGCGCTCACCGCTGGCTCGAGTGCACGCCGAGCGCACTGCTTGAGCTTCAATTTCCGCAGACTACGAGCGAGTACGCCGAAGAAGGTACTGCGGCCCATGAGCTCTGCGAGCTGACTGCCCGCTACTTCCTCGGCGAGGTCTCCGAGATGGACTTCGAGAATCGTCGTGACGAATTGGCGAAAGGTCCTTACTACAACGCTGAAATGCAGGAATGCGCAAATGACTACGCAAGATTTGTTGCTGAAAAGACCAAAGCTGCGCAGGAGTCTTGCGAAGACGCGTTTACCGAGCTCGAGGTAAGAGTCGACTTCTCGAAGTATGTCAAGGACGGCTTCGGCACCGGCGACTGTATCATCGTCGCTGACAAGGTCCTCGAAATCGTGGACTTTAAGTACGGCAAGGGCGTCCGCGTCGAGGCGACCGGTAACCCGCAGATGAAGCTCTACGCCCTCGGCGCGCTTCTCAAGTACAACACGCTTTTTGACATTGACTCCGTTCGCATGACGATTTTCCAGCCTCGTCTCTCCGGCGTTCAGAGCTCCGACGAAATCACCGTTAAGGAGCTGCTCGAGTGGGCTGAGAAGTATGTCAAACCTCGCGCTAAGCTGGCCTATAAAGGCGAAGGCGAGTTCGCGCCGTCCGAAGAGGTCTGCAAGTTCTGCCGGGCGAAAGCTCAGTGCAAAGCGAGAGCCGACAAGAATCTTAAGCTCTTTGACGAGGCCCCGGACGCTATGCTCCTGACCCCTGAGGAGGCGGGCGCAATTCTTGAAAAGGCCGCGGACATTCAGGCATGGCTCGCAGACCTTGAGGGCCTTGTGTCCTCTACTCTGCTCAGCGGTCAGCCTGTTACCGGCTGGAAGATGGTCGAAGGCCGCAGCAATCGCAGGTTTGCGGACGAGCTGAAAGTCGTGGAGGCTATGAAGTCTGCCGGCTACGATGAGAGTCTGCTCTATGAGCGCAAGCTGATTACCCTGACTCAGATGGAGAAGGACTTCGGTAAGAAGGCCGTGGCGGAAACGCTCGGCGAGCTTATCGTCAAGCCTCAGGGCAAGCCTACTCTGGCTCCTGCGAAGGACAAGCGCCCTGAGTTCAAACCCGAGGAACAGCTTCTCGCTGAGTTCGATAAGTAAGGAGGCCTCGTTATGACGGAAGCGGCAAGACGCAGAACGCGGGCGAGAATCCGCCTTATCAAAATCCAGTGGCTCCTCATTCTGGCGCTCATTGTCGCCTTGATTATCTCGTTCGTTACGAGACCGAGCGCTTCCGTTCCTGATGAGCCTGAGACTTCATCCGTTCGGGTAGAAGCCCCTGAGCCGATTCCCGAGACCACCGCTCCGGAGCCCGAGCTTATCGAGCTCGGCGAGTTCAAGACTACCGCCTATTGCACTTGTGTTAAGTGCTGCGGTATCTGGAGTGCGGAACACCCTTCTCGGGTCGGTACCGATTACGTGCAGCGAACAAAGAGCGGCACGATTCCGACTGCGGACCGCACAGTCTCTGTCGACCCCGATGTGATACCCCTCGGGACGGTCCTCATTATCGATGGCCACGAGTACATAGCCGAAGATACGGGAAACGCCGTTAAGGGAAATGTTATCGACATCTATTTTGACTCACATGAAACAGCCGTTGAATACGGCGTTCAGTACAAAACTATTTATATTAAAGGAGAATAAAACTATGTCTACTCAAATTACTACTGGTAAAGTCCGTTTTTCCTACTGCAACCTCTTCACTCCTCGTGCCGTTCAGGAAGGCGCTACGCCGAAGTACAGCGTTACCCTCCTGATTCCGAAGAGCGACAAGACCACCATGCAGAAAATCAAGGCCGCTATGGACGAGGCTAAGCAGAAGTTCATGGCAAGCAACAGCGGCAAGAAGCTGCCTACCAACCTCAAGAGCACGCTGCACGACGGCGACGGCGAGCGCCCGAACGGCGGCGAGTTCGGCGAAGAGTGCAAGGGCTGCTACGTTATTACCGTCAGCTCCAACAATAAGCCCGTTCTGGTCCACGCGGACAAGACCCCGCTGACTGACCCTCAGGAGCTCTACTCCGGCTGCTACGGCCGCGCAATCATCAACTTCTACGTGTATGACACGCAGGGCAACAAGGGTATCTCTGCCGGCCTCAACGGTATTATGAAGCTCTACGACGGCGAGCCTCTGGGCGGCGGCGTTGTTACGGACTCCGATTGGGACGACGGCTGGGAAGATGAAGACGGCGACGACCTCCTCGGTTAAGCTAAAGCGCCGGCAGGATGGTTACGAGCTTTTGCTCAACGGCCGTCCTGCCGGTACCCGGCTAACGCTGCAAGAAGCAATGCAGCTTATCAAGGAGGCAGAAAATGAAAACATTAGCAATCGACATAGAGACCTATAGCTCGGTCTCTTTACAAAAGTGTGGCGTTTACGCCTACGCCCAGAGCCCCGATTTTGAGATTCTCCTCTTCGGGTACGCTTGGGACGACGGCCCAGTTGAGGTTATCGACCTCGCAAGAGGCGAGAGCCTGCCTGAGGAGCTCCAGAACGCTCTGTATGACCCCGAAATCCTGAAGACAGCATTCAATGCGTCTTTTGAACGGACTTGTCTGAGCGCGTTTATGGGCCGCGTGACACCGCCCGAGCAATGGAGCTGCACCGCAGTCATGGCCCGAGAGCTGGGCCTGCCCGGTAGCTTGGAAGCTGTCGGCGAAGTTATCGGACTTCCCGAAGACAAGCAGAAGTCTAAGACCGGCCGGGCGCTTATCCGTTACTTCTCGATACCTTGCAAGCCTACAAAGACGAACGGCAACCGGACCCGTAATCTTCCTGAGCATGACCCTGACCGCTGGGCTATCTACGTTGAGTACAACCGTCAGGACGTCGTCTCGGAGCGGGCTATCCGGCAGAAGCTCTCTCGCTTCCCGGTATACGAGAAGGAACAGCCTCTCTGGATTCATGACCAGCATATCAACGACCGCGGCGTCGGCGTAGACCTTAACCTTGCGGAGCATGCGGTCGAGATTGACGCCGTTATCAAAGCGAGACTTCTCGAGCAGGCTAAGGAGCTTACGGGCCTTGAAAACCCGAAGAGCACCGCGCAGCTCAAGAGCTGGATTGAGGACACCGCGGGTATTGAGGTCGAGAGCCTCAACAAGAAGAGTATCGCCGGTGTAAGAGCTGACGCCGACTGCGACGCGGTGGACCGTATGCTCGACATCAGAGCAGGCCTTGCAAAGACCTCAACTGAAAAATACAACGCTATGCTCCGCACGGCTTGCCCGGACGGACGCATTCGAGGTTTGACTCAGTTCTACGGCGCGGCGCGTACCGGTCGATGGGCCGGTCGTCTCGTGCAAATGCAGAACTTACCCCAGAACAAAATGCCGGACCGCGACCTCGATACCGCGAGACAGCTTGTTGAGGCTGGAGACCTTGAGACCCTTGAAATGCTCTTCGATGACATTTCCGGGACCCTCTCGCAGCTTATCCGCACGGCCTTTATCCCGAGGCCCGGCTACCGCTTCATCGTGTCTGACTTCTCTGCTATTGAGGCCCGTGTTATTGCGTGGCTCGCAAGCGAAGAGTGGCGCATGGAGGTTTTCAAGACCCACGGCAAAATCTACGAGGCTTCCGCCGAGCAGATGTTTCACCTTCCGAAGGGCTCCGTCAAGAAGGGCGACCCTATGCGGCAGAAAGGAAAAATCGCTGAGCTCGCGCTCGGCTACGGCGGCAGCGTCGGCGCTCTGAAATCTATGGGCGCTCTTGAGATGGGGCTTGAAGAGTCTGAGCTGAAACCGCTCGTCAATAGCTGGCGCGCCGCAAATCCTGCCATCACTAAATTGTGGTGGGACACGGACGCCGCGGCGCGCAGGACCATTCAGACGAAGGCTCCTACTAAATTGCCTTTCGGCATGGGCTTTTATAAGCAAGGGCCTCTCCTCAAGCTGAGACTTCCGAACGGCCGCGAGCTGAGCTATGTAAAGCCCAGAATCGACGACGACAGTATCACCTACGAGGGCACAATTCAGTCCTCGGGCGGCTGGGGTCGTATCGAGTCTTACGGTCCGAAACTTGTGGAGAACATCGTTCAGGCTACGGCCCGGGACTGCCTTGCAGTCGCCATTGACCGCTTGGAGCGCGCCGGTTTTCCGGTCGTGTTTCATGTTCACGACGAAGTTATCTGCGAGGTACCTATCGGCGTAAGCTCTGCCGAGGAAATCAGCAAAATCATGTCGGAGCCCATCGAGTGGGCGACCGGCTTACCGCTCAAGGCTGACGCCTATGAGTGCGAATACTATAGAAAGGACTAACCGCTATGAAGACAGACGTATTTAATAAGGTCGTCAAAGAGCAGCTTCTTGTCTGTGAGCACCTGCTTACCGGCAAGGGCCATGAGTACGCTCCTGACGCCGTAGACGAGAGCAATATCGACCGCCTCGCTCACTTTAAAAAGGCCGCCGCGATTATCGACGGCACTCCGAAAGAGGCTCTGCTCGGTATGCTGACAAAGCACCTCGTCTCTATCTCGGATATGTGCACCGACGGCCGCAGCTATTCTCTGGACCGCTGGACCGAGAAAATCACGGACAGCATTAACTACCTGCTTCTGCTCAAGGCTCTGGTCGAAGAGGAGGCGAACGGCAATGGATAAAATCAAAGTCGCGGTCCTCAATCCGACCGCAATCAGCGAGGCCGAGAAGATGATGGTCTGCGCCGCGCGCTTGACACAGCGCGGGCATACGGTCAAAGACCTCTCCGACTTCCTCGCTCTCTACGATAAAGAGTACACCGAGAAAACGGCTAAGGCTATGACCCAGCTTCCGCACCCCACGATTCAGAAGTTCGCAGTCATCAACGCCGTAATTGTCGGAGCGTCAAGGAGATTCCTCGCCCAGATTACGAGGCACCAGAATGAGGTCAAGTTCATGTCCGCGTCGCTGCAGTACAGCGACTACTCGAATGAGGCCGACTTCGTTGTTCCTTACGAGCTGCTTGACA
>CAVIXF010000343.1:8592-11073 GCA_963646585.1 Candidatus Gastranaerophilales bacterium HUM_1
GCTTGACAGTCAAATGCGTTTCTCTTATCTCTCTCAGTGTCAGGATGCCATGCGGAAGTACAAGCTCCTCGTCGAGTACGGCGTGGACAACGACTCCGCAGGCTATCTGGCTCCGCAAGGTCTGAGAAACGCTCTGATTATCAGCGCGACGCCCTATCAGTGGAAGCACATGATAAGCCAGAGAACTTGTCGGCGCAATACCGCCGAGACCCGTTACGTTATGCTCCGCCTTTGGGAAGAGCTTTACGAGCTGGCTCCGGCTCTCTTCTCTCCTGAGACGACCGGTCCCTTCTGCATGAAGGGCAAGTGCCTTGAAGGTAAGATGGCTTGCGGCGTTCCGCTGGCGTCCGACCTTACGCCGCACGATATTCTCGAGCGGGATTTTCCGCTCTGTATGGAGGTGCGAGATGAAGATTAAGCTGATTGACTTCAACGGTCCCGCTCCTGTACGAGCGCATGATAATGACGCCGGCGCGGATGTGTTCAGCCCCAGAGACCAGACCATCTATCCCGGGCAGGTTTATAAGCTGCCTCTTGGCTTCGGTCTGGAACTGCCTGACGGCTGCGTGGGGTACATATTTCCTCGCAGCAGCCTGAGCGCTCGCGGTATCGTGTGCGAGCTTCCGCCCATCGACTCCGGGTATCGCGGAGAAATTCATGCTATCGTCTCGAATGTCGGGGGTGACGGTTACGACATCAAGAAGGGCGACCGTATCGGCCAGCTCGTGATTATGCCGGTCGTTATCCCTGAGTTCACCTACGCTGACTCTGTTGAACGCGGTACGGGGGCTTTCGGAAGCTCCGGGAGGTAAATATGAGAATAGACAAAGACAACTACTATCTGAATATCGCAAAAGCCGTCGCGGCCCGTTCTACCTGCCTTCGCAGGCAGTATGGGGCCGTGATTGTCGCAGACGACGAAATCATCGCGACCGGCTACAACGGCGCGCCCAGAGGCGAGGCCAACTGCTGCGACATCGGGAAGTGCTATTGCCGAGAGCATTCCACTCCTATCGACGAGCATGCGGCCCGCCACGGGGACCAGTACGGGACCTGCGTTGCCGTTCACGCCGAGCAGAATGCGATTATCAGCGCGCCGAGGCGGTCAATGCGAGGTGCTACCCTTTACCTCGCATGCCTCGATGAAACCATTGACCCCGCTCCGTGTAATATCTGCGACCGCATGATTAAGAACGCGGGTATCACGAGAGTAGTAACGAGAGCCGGTACCTTTTAATGCCGACTCTTCAATATGACGGCTTGATAACGATTGCGACGGGTAGCTCGCGGCGTTCGGCAAGCTGGAAAACTAAAGAAATGCTCTGGTCTGAGTTCGTTGATAAGCTCGGCCGTGTGACCCGGACGCAGGAGACCCAGCAAGAGTACTTCCGTATGCCGAAGGAAGAGCGCGACAATGCGAAGGACGTCGGCGGCTTTGTCGGCGGTACTCTGAAAGGCGGCCGCCGTAAAATCGACGCCGTTTTACAGCGTCGGCTTATCACCCTCGACATGGACTCTATCACGGCCGGCGAAGACCCTTGGCCTACGGTCGAGCTGATTCTGGGCTGCGCCGCGGTGCTTTACAGCACTCACAGCCATACGGCGAAAGCTCCGAGGCTTCGTCTTGTGCTTCCTCTTTCAAGACCCGTGTCTCCTGAGGAGTACGAGGCTATCGCCCGTAGGATTGCTGGTGACATCGGTATTGACATGTGCGACGATACCACCTATGAGCCCCATCGTCTCATGTATTGGGCGAGCGCTTCCTCTGACGGCGAGTTCCGCTACGAAGTGCAGGACGGCCCGTGGCTGGACGCCGACGAGCAGCTCGCGAGGTACGCAGACTGGAAAGACCCGACTCAGTGGCCCGTATCGAGCAGGAAGTCCGGCACGATTCGGCGTCTCGCTGACAAGCAAGGAGACCCGACCGCAAAAGACGGTATCGTCGGCGCGTTCTGCCGCACGTACTCCGTCGAGGACGCAATCGAGACATTCCTGCCTGACGTCTACATCAAAGGCGAAAACGGTCGCTACACCTATAAGGGCGGCTCGACCTCCGGCGGTCTCGTTATCTACGAGGACGGCCGCTTTGCGTACAGCCACCACAGCACAGACCCGACTTGCGGTAAGCTCTGCAACGCGTTCGACCTTGTCCGCATTCACATGTTCGGTAAGGACGACGAAGGAAAACCCGCGAATACCGCGGCGAATAACCTTCCTTCCTATAAAAATATGTGTAAGTGGATTGAGACCAACTGCGAGAGCGTTATGAAGGAGCTGCAAAGCAAGCAGCTCGACTACATTGTTCAGCTTTTCGGCGAAGGCGACGAGGCCCCTGATATGAACTGGGTCTCTCAGCTTGAGGTAAACCCGAAGACCGGACACGCGGCGACCACGGTCGAGAATATCCGTATCATCGTAAAGAACGACCCTCGCTTTAAGGGTACCTTCTACTGGGACGAGTTCATGGAGCGGCCTATGGTC
>CAVIXF010000344.1:0-1622 GCA_963646585.1 Candidatus Gastranaerophilales bacterium HUM_1
TGCTGGGGCTCATTATCGCGCTCCGGGCGGGCAAAGAGCGGGAGACGCTCGAGCCGGAACTCCCGCTCGCGGCGGAACGGCAAAAGCTGACGTACATAGCACCGGCTCCGGCCTTGCCGGAGACGGCGGCGGAGGAAACGCCGGAGGAGCCCGAGGAGCCGCCGGTAGAGCCGGAGCCCAAGAACAGATACGCGGAGCTCCATTTCAGCGACGAGGACGTTTATATCCTCGCTTGCCTCGTCTACCACGAGGCGCGCGGCGAGAGCTTCGAGGGACAAGTCGCCGTCGTCGAGGTCGTTCTAAACCGTATGCTCTCCGGCTATTTCCCGGATACGGTCGAGGAGGTCGTATTTCAGAAATACGGCGACGTATGGCAATTCTCCCCCGCGCCGTACCTCTACTCGGCGGAGCCGGACAAGGAGCAATATCTCGCGGTGCATACCGCCATAGAGGAGCGGGAGCACATTCTTTCGGAGGATACGGTCTATTTCTCGACCGCGCCTTATAACGAGAGCGTCGATAGGATTATCGGCAATCACTATTTCTGTAAAATCTTTTGAACGGAGGAAAAGACGATGCAACTCACTACCAAGACAAGAAAAGACGTAAATCTCAAGGACATTAAGGAGGCCATTACCGCCGGGCGCGGCCTCGAGGTTATCCGCCCGTTTGACGAGCTCGAAATCGAGCTTGTGGACGGCTCGACCGTGACCGCCGTTTTCGGCGGGCTCGTGGGTGCTTTGACCGGGCGCTTTGCCATTAAGGACGCTATGGGCGAGGCTCCTATGTTCAAGGGCAAGTTCTCCGGCGCTGGATATATCAACAGCTACGCCCGCCGCTATGTGCTCGAGGAATTGCTCCCGAAATTTCCGGCGGAGGTACGCGAGCTTTTCGCCCCGCGCAGTTTTGCCGAGAACATCGGCGGCGAGCTCGTCGAGTACGCCGACACGCTCTATCTCCCTCGTGCAACGGATATTTTCGGCGCGGGTGAATGGTGGAACGACATCGACCCGGGCGCGGTGCAACTCGAGATTTTCAAGCGTGAGCGTGACCGTGTGAAAGAGCACGTCGGAGACGGAACGTGGTTTTGGTGGCTCCGTTCCCCGTATGCGAGCAACTCCTACGGTTTCGTGTATGTGTACACCGGCGGCACAGTCAACGGCAACTTCGCGTACCGTTCGTTCGGCTTCGCGCCCGGCTTTGACCTGTAAAATTCGGAATTAAAAAGCTCCCCGGCTCAATGCCGGGGAGCAAGCCACAAGGAGGCCGAAAGTGGTTAGACGCAGAAAATCAAACCTCCCGAAATGGCGGTACGAGTTCGATTGCCGGAAATGTGACAACATTCGAGAGGTACACGACCCGCGCAAGGGCAGAGACGGCGATTACTGCATCCCGTGTATAGAGCGCATGGACAGCCGCCGCCCGAGCCCGATACACGCAGACGAAAAAGAGCGCGTCCTCCGTTGCGAGGGCTTTACGCCTATCCCGGAGGACGAGGAGGAGAAAAAATGAATTTTCCGAAATTATACGAGTGCGACCCGCAGAAAAATACCGAGTGCAACAAGCGAAATTGTGGAAATCCGTGCAAATGCACGACGCGAAAAGAGTTTTCCCGTGAGCCG
>CAVIXF010000344.1:1632-10655 GCA_963646585.1 Candidatus Gastranaerophilales bacterium HUM_1
CGTTTATGGTGCTGGACGCGACTCGCCGTGAGCGTTGCGAGGATACGCCGCGCACCCGGGCGGCGTGTAACGTGGCACAAGGAGCCCTCTATCTGCAAATGAAAGCGAGCCCGCACCCCGACGGCGACGAGAACATTTTAGCTTGTCAGAACTGTAAAAGCGGAGAATATCTCTACAATGAGGACGGCAATCGCAACAGCTTTTGCGGACAATGCGGAAAGGCTATTGATTGGGGCGAGGAGGCGGACACATGAGACGCAAAAAGAAAAGCCGCCTCGCGGCGGCGGAACTCCTCGCCGTGCTTATCGTGACGGCGGTCGTTTTCATCAAGAGCAGAGGCTACGCGCTCGCGTGGCGCGGCTACGAGGCCGTCGGCGGCGAGTTCATGCTCTTGCTCCTACCTATTATATATTACGAGGAAAAGCGAATTATCCTCGACTATGTGGCGGACTTCGTAGCACTTTACCGCCGCTCGGAGGACTGAAAATGCAGGACAGAAAAAGAGAAACCGCCGACGCTTTGCAGAACGTCGGCGGGGACTCGTCCCGGAAAAGACGAGCGATTACTCATACCTCTATTATTATAGCACTCTCCGGGGCGGTATGCAAGAGCGAAAAATCGGACGCGAAAAGCGTCTTGACGGGCTCGTATGGAATAATAACAAATCGACCATAAGAGGCACAACGTCGGAGGGTATCACATGAGAACAGTTTACCGGGAGAAGCGCTATTATTGCGGCGAGTATCTCGACGTATATATCTACCCGACCTATACACAGGCTCGGAGCAGAGGCAAGCGGAGCAAGCCGACCTCCGCCGCTCAAAAGAAACTCAATCAGCGGCACAGAGAGGAGAAGCTCGTCCGCCTCCTCCATGCGAACTTTACGCCGGACGACCTCGAAATCCATTTGACCTATCAGCACCAGCCGGAAAGCCCGGAGGAGGCGCAACGCCTTTTACGGAATTATATCCGCCGGGTGCAGAGAGCACGGAAAAAGCAAGGGCTCCCGCCGCTCAAGTACATAGCCGTTACGGAAAGAGGCTCAAAGAACGGGCGCTATCATCATCACGTCACGCTATCCGGCGGAATGGATAGAGACGAGCTCGAAAACCTTTGGGGGCTCGGCTATGCGAACTCCCGCCGCTTGCAGTTCACAGAGAGCGGCCTCGCCGGGCTCGGTCATTACATCGTCAAGAGCCCGCTCTACGCTCGGGCATGGAACGCCTCGAAAAATCTAATCGACCCGGAGCCAAAAACACGGGACGGGCGTATCTCCGGCAGACGCGCCGAGGAGCTCGCCCGGGACACGACCAACAACGCCGAGTATGAAAAGCTCTATCCGGGCTATTTCCTCGCGGATGCTGGCGCATGGCACAACGACGTAAACGGAGGAAAGTATATCGTCGCCCGCTTTTACCGGCGGGACGGTGTATTTATAAAACCGAAACGGAGGAAACGAAAATGACAGTAAACGAGTTTGCAAAGGCCGTCCACGAGAACGCGGTCGCGCATGGGTGGTGGGAGACGGAGCGGAGCTTTCCCGAGGTCGCCGCGCTCATTCATTCGGAAGTCTCGGAGGCGCTCGAGGAGTGGCGCGACGGCAATCCGACCATTTACGGAAATTGCAGTATCCCGGGCGGCGTGTGCGAGTTCGCGGGCTCTTGCGATAAGGACGAGAAAGCCGACGCTTGCAAGCCGGAGGGAGTCGCCGTCGAGCTTTGCGACGCGATTATCCGTATCCTCGACTACCTCGCCTATTTGGGCGTGGACGTTGAGGCCGTTCTCATGGCAAAGCATGAGTTCAACAAGGGGCGCGAATACCGCCACGGAGGGAAACGCGCCTAAATCACGATAACGCACGAGGAGGGCGAGCTATGATTAACTATTTCGAGGCGGCGGAGAACACGCTCCGCGCTCGCGGCATACTCGAGACGGCTTTAGGCAATCTCGAGCGGAAAAAGGAGCGCATTTTACGATACGGAGCGCCGTCGGAGTATCCGTCGGCGGATATGTCCAAACCGTACACGAGCGCGAAAACAGTAAACGACGCGCTCGCGGAATGCCTCGAGCTCGCCGAGGTCATGCGTGAGATACAAGTCACGCGGGATAAGGTCGAGGAGATAGACGGCGTTCTCGCGCAGATGGACGAGGACGACGCTCGTATCCTCCGGCTTTGGTACATCGAGCGCAAGAGCAAGGACGAAATCACGGAGGCCGTATGCTATTCCTCCACGTCCAGCCTCTACGACCTCCGAAACAAGGCACTCGTGCGCTTCGCCCTCCTCTACTTCGGAGCGGGAGCTATCTCGTCCATGTAGGATAATTCTATCTTATTCTCACTTATCGAAAAAAATCCGTATGGAAATTTGCCTTTTACCAGTGCTATCATGTAGGCGTAAAGAGAGGTCGAGGGAAACCTCGCCGCCGTGCGCCCCGCGCTTTATGCGCGAGGCGTTCTCTTTACCCGTTCGGAGGCGGTGAGCATGAGAGAGTTTGCAAAGGCGTTTTACGAGTCTCCGGCATGGAGGCGGACACGAGCATATATTCTCAAGCGAGACGCGGGGCTATGCGTCCATTGTGGCGAGCCCGGCGTTATCGTGCATCACAAGATAGAGCTCACGCCGAGGAACATCGACGACCCGGCAATCGCGCTCGGCGAGGATAACCTCGAGACGGTTTGCCGGACGTGTCACGCATTGATACACGAGGGAACGCCGCCGCTTGCCGACGGCCTCGCTTTCGATGCAGACGGAAATATTATCACAGCGCCACATACCCCCCGGGGTGCGCCGAAATAGATACCCGGCAAGTAACCGCGCCTCAACCCTCGGAAGAACCGACCCGGGCGCGCACATGAGGGGGGGTAAAACCGGGGCGGAGGGAGGTTTACTCATTATATGGCGGCAAATAAAAAAAGCTACGACGAGCTCTCGATTTCTGAAAAAATCGAGGCGAAAAAGAAGAAAATTAAACGGCTTTTCCGAGAAATGCCTCCCGAAAAGCGGCAGTTTGCCGAGGGGCTTATCAATCAATTCGCCGTGACCTCCGTCACGCTGGAACGCCTCGCCGACGAAATCAACAACGGCGACTTGATAGAGGATTTCGTACAGGGGGCGCAAAAGCTCCGCCGGGAGTCCCCGGCTCTCCGTGCCTACAACACGACGATAAAATCCTTTTCCGCTCTCACAAACCAACTCGTCGCGTTGCTCCCGGAGAAAGAAAAGAAATCGGCGGGTGACGAGCTTATGAGCTTTATCACAAAGCCCGCCGCCCGGTCGGGCAAGTAGTGAACTACGTCCGGGAGTATTGGGAGCGGATTTCCTCCGGCGAAATCGTCACGAGCCGACGGGTAAAAGCCGTGTACGGTCGCCTCGTGGCGGAAATGGACGCGGCGGACGAGAGCTCGCCGTATTACTTCGACGAGGCCGTCGGCGAGAGGCCGATTATCTTCGTCGAGCGGTTTTGCAAGCAGTCTCAAGGGACGCTCGGCGAGTCTCTGACGCTCGAGCTTTTCCAAAAAGCATATATACAACTCCTTTTCGGGTGGCTCGAGAGGGCGACGGGATACCGGCGCTTTCGAGAGACACTCTTTCTTGTTGGTCGAAAGAACGGCAAGAGTACGCTCCTCGCGGCGCTCGCGCTCTATATGCTCGTCGCCGACTACGAGGGCGCGGCGGAGATTTACTCCGTAGCAACCAAGAAAGACCAAGCAAAAAAGACGCTCACCGAGGCCGTGAACATGGTGAAGCAGAGCCCCGAGCTCTCCGCCATTCTCAAGAAGCGGCGCAACGACATTTATTTCCCGGCGACGGCCTCCAAGTTTGAGGCGCTGGCTTCGGACTCGAACACCCTCGACGGCCTCAATTCTCACGCCGTCATTATCGACGAGCTCCACGCGATACGCGACCGCAATCTCTACGAGGTTATGAAGCAATCGACCTCGAGCCGCCGACAGCCGCTCGTGATTATGATTACCACGTCCGGCACGGTGCGCGAGTCCGTTTTCGATAACCTTTACGGCTACGCTTGCGAGGTCGCCGACGGACAGACCCCCGACGAGCGTTTCCTCCCCGTGCTCTATGAGCTCGACAAGCGCGAGGAGTGGACAGACCCGACGGCATGGATAAAGGCAAATCCCGGCCTCGGGACGATAAAGCAATATACCACGCTCGCCGACTTCGTGGAGCGAGCAAAGAAAAATCCCGAGGACTTGCCGGGCGTTCTCTGCAAGGATTTCAACGTCAAGGCGACCGGCGCGGCCTCGTGGCTCTCCTATGAGGACGCAGTAAACGAGGCCACATTCAAGCCCGAGGAGGTCTATAACACCTACGCTATCGGCGGGTGCGACCTCTCCGCGACGACCGACCTAACGTGCGCGACGCTGATTATCCGGCGCTCGTCCGACGATGAAATCGTGTACGTTTTTCAGCACTATTTCCTCCCTCAAAAGAAAATCGACCAGCTCGACGAGCACAACACGCAAGAAGCGCCCTATAAGATTTGGGCGGAGCGGGGGCTCGTCACGATATGCGAGGGTACTCGCGTCGATTATTCGGCGGTGACGGCGTGGTACTGCCAAATGCGGGACGAGCTCAAGATAGACGCTTTCAAAATCGGGTACGACCGCGCCCTCGCTGGCTATTGGGTAGACGAAATGAAAGCGAACGGCTTTGATATGTGCGCCGTCGCACAGGGGCCTTTTACATGGTCGCAACCTATGAGGGAGCTCGGCGCAGCACTCGCGGACAAAAAAGTAAACTACAACAAAAATCCCGTTTTGCTTTGGTGCCTCACGAACACAGGCGTAAAGAAAAGCGGAGTCAACAACATTCAGCCCGTCAAGATTTCCGAAAAGCGCCGTATCGACGGCATGGTATCTCTACTCAATGCGTGGGTTATCTATGTGCGGGATTACGAGGACTATATGTATTTAGTGGGGTGAAAAAATGGCAAAGAGAGGACTCTTTCAAACGATTTTCGGCGGAAAGAGCGAGAAAAACAAGGACTTTCACGCATATAAGCTCTTGAGCTCGTGGGAGTCTACTTTTGTACCGTATTCCGGGAATATGTAGGATATTAACACGGTACGCTCCGCCGTGGACGCTTTCGCCCGCCGTGCCTCGACCGCACAGCCGCGCCACGTCCGGCAGTCGGCGGAGACGACGGTCGCGGTAAACGACTATATCGACCGCATTTTGCAGTTCCGGCCTAATCCGTATATGACGGCGGCGGACTTTTATTATAAACTCGCCGCGCAATACAAGGTTTATAACAACGCGATAGCGTATCCCGTGTTTGACGAAACAGGCCGCTTGACGGCGGTCTATCCCATCAACGCGCAGTATTTCGAGCTCCTCGAGTACATGGGTACGCTCTATTGCCGCTTCACATTCGCAACCGGCGCAACGTACATTTGCGAATATTCCCGGATTATCCACGTCCGGCGGCATTTCCTCGAGCACGATATTTTCGGTGACGGAAACAAGCCTCTCGATACCGCGCTCAAGACTGCGAACACGCTCAATCAGAGTATGAGCAAGTTCGCCGAGCTCGTCGCGGTTATCCGGGGTATTCTGAAAGTCTCGAACGCCGTCAAGACGGAGGACTTAAACCGCCGCCGCGACGACTTTATCCGGGACAATCTCCGCATGGAGAACAACGGAGCGGGCGTTATCGTCACGGACGCGAAATACGACTATACGCCTATCACAGACAAGACGACTCCTATCCCGGCGACACAACTCGCATACGTCAAAGAGGAGATTTACGACTATCTCGGCGTGTCGAAAGAAATCGTCGAGAATACCGCGACTCCACAGCAGGAACAGGCTTTTTACAGCGGCGAGATAGCGCCGTTTTTCCGCCGCCTCTCGCAAGCGTTCTCGAACGTGCTCTTTACCGAGCGGGAGTTCGGGTACGGAAACCGTATCGTCTTTTCCGCGAACTCCGTCCAGTTTGCGACGCTCCCGGAAAAGGTCACGGCGGCAAAGTTCTTGACGGAAATCGGCGCGGCGACGCTCGACCAAATCTTGACTATGTTCGATATGCCGACTATCGGCGGCGAGGAGGGCGCGCGCCGGGTGCAGACCCTCAACATGGTAAACGCGAAACTCGCGGACAAATATCAAACCGGCACGGACGGCGGCGGAGACAATACCCCGCCGGACGGCACAACGCCGCCCGGGGAGCCGACGGGCAAAGAGGAGGTTTAACGCTATGGCTATCAAACAAGGGCGCGAGTATCGCGCTTTGCAGGACTTTAGCCTCGTACCCCGGGAGGAGAACTCGCCGGAGTACCGGGTACGCGGTACGGCTATCGTATTCAATACGCCCACGGTGCTATGGGAGTGCGACGGCGTGGAGTACAAGGAAATCATCGACCGTCACGCTTTCGACGAGTGCGATATGTCCGACGTGATTTTCAACTACAACCACGGCGGAAAGGTCGTCGCCCGGCTCCGTAACAAAACGCTCGCCCTCAACATCGACGAGCGCGGCGTAAACATCGAGGCAGACCTCGGCGGCACGACCGCCGGGCGCGAGCTTTACGAGGAAATCGACGGCGGGTACGTCGATAAAATGTCCTTTTCTTTCACGGTGCGCGAGGCAAGCTATGACTCCGTTACCCATACCCGCACTATCACAAAGGTCAAGAAGCTATACGACGTGTCGGCGGTGGACATTCCCGCCTATAATGACACGTCTATTTCGGCTCGGAGCTTTTTCGAGGAGGAGCACTCGAAAGAGCTTGCGGCTTTGGAGCAAGCCCGGAGACGGAAGAAACTCGTAGCTTTGACATACTAACCACCCACACAACGACTATCATTTTTTGGAGGTAAATTATGAACATCGAAAAGAGACGCGCAGAAATCGCCGCCCGCAAAGCCGAAATCCGTAAGCTCATTGAGGGCGATACCGAGAACAAGCTCAACATGGACGACCTCGAGAAAGAGCTCCGCGAGCTCAACGAGGAGGACGAGAAGCTCGAAAAGAGACAGGCTATCGAGCGTATGCTCAACGGCGGCGCGGCTCCGGCCTCTCCCGCTGGCCTCGCTAATCCCGTCGCCCGTTCCGCCGCCGCTACCGCCGCGCCGGACACCGAGAAGCTCTACCGCTCCGCATGGCTCAAGACCTTGCAGGGTAAGCCGCTGACCGACGACGAGAAGCGAGCCTACTCCACGGCGGCAAACTCCGCGCTCCCCATTATCCCGGAGACGACCGCTAACCAAATCATCAAGAAAATGTACGAGGTCGCGCCGATTTTGCAGAAATGCAAGATTTTCCACGTCCCCGGCAATTTCAAGTTCGCAATCGAGGGCACGAACAACGAGGCCGCGCTCCACACCGAGAACGCGACCATTACCGCCGCGAGCGACTCCCTCGGCTCCGTCTCTCTGACCGGCTACGAAATCGTGAAGCTCGTCAAAGCCTCCCGCGCTTGCTCCGAAATGGCGCTTTCCGCGTTCGAGAGCTATATCGTCGAGGTTATCGCCGAGAGCGTCGCCCGCCGCATTGAAAAGTACATTTTCACCGGCACGGGCTCCAACCAGCCCGGCGGCGTAACGACCGCCGGTAAGGGCGCGAGCGGCGCGTACACCGACGACACCGACCAGATTACCGTAGCGAAAGCGGCCTCTCTCACCGAGGCGAACGTTATCGCGCTCTACGGTCTGCTCGGCGACGGCTACGAGCGCAATGCCGTTTGGTGCATGAACAAGGCGACGTTCTTCTCTGACTTCTTCCCGCTGATGAACAAGAGCAAGAACAACGTTATCGAGTTCGCAAACGGCAAGTATTACATCATGGGCGCGGAGGTCTATTTCACCGGCTCTCTCGCCGCACACGAGGCATATCTCGGCGATTTCTCCTACATCGTAGGCAACTACTCGCAGGATATTACCGTCGTCCGCTCCGAGCACTCCGGCCTCGCTACGAACAGCATCGACTACCTCGGCGCTTGCGTGTTCGACTCTAAGCCGGTCGCGGGCTTCGGCGCGTTCGTGCATCTCGCAAAGGCTACGGCCTAATAG
The DNA here is from genome assembly GCA_963646585.1 of Candidatus Gastranaerophilales bacterium HUM_1. Lineage (GTDB taxonomy): Bacteria > Bacteroidota > Bacteroidia > Bacteroidales > UBA932 > Cryptobacteroides. Next base: position 9,663 of record CAVIXF010000344.1, read on the forward strand.
GAGGGCTCGAGTATGGCAGTCGGTGACGAATATCTCGCCTCCGTCCGCCATAGCGTGAGGATTTCCTCCAACGTCCACGACGGGGAATTGACCGACCTCATTAACGCCGCCCGAGCCGACCTCGTGCTCGGCGGCGTTCTTGAGGAGAAAGCGAACGACGAAAACGACCCGCTTATCAAAAAGGCGGTGACGACCTACGTCAAGGCCGAGTTCGGGCTCGATAACGAGGACGCGGACAGGCTCCGCGCCTCGTACAAGGAGCAAAGGAACGGCCTCTCGCTCTCGGACTCCTATATCGCGGCGGAGGAGGGATAACTCATGTATTGGCGCGACGTTGTGACGCTCAAGGCCGTTACGGAGGGGCGCGACGCGGACGGGTATCCGAAAGAGAAAATCACGGAGACGACCGTTTTCGCCGACGTGTCCAGCACCAAGCGGAGCGAGTTCTACGCCGCCCGTCAAGCGGGTATCTCGCTCACGCTGACGGTGAAGCTCCGCGCCGCAGACTATGACGGTCAAGAGCGGCTCTCTTTTGAGGGCAAGGAGTACAAAGTCGAGCGGGCTTATACGGAGGCGCGGGAATACTACGAGCTTAATTGCTCCGAGTTTAGGGAGGCGAGCGCATGAACGTAAACGCTCTTTTGGTGGATACGCTCGATAGCCTCCTCCCGACCGCCGACGGCGTGTATAAGGGCTCCGAGCCCGAGTATATCGTTTTCAACTATACCGAGCTCCCGGCGGACTTCGCCGACGACGACGCGGGACATTACCGCTATCTCGTGCAAGTCCATCTATACGCGCCGCTCGAGAAGAATACCCGCGCATACCGGCAGGAGATAACGCGGCGGCTCGTGGCGGCGGGCTTTACCCGCCCGACGGTGACTCCGGCCTCGGATAAGAGCGGACAGCACTACGCTTTCGAGTGCGAAATCGTGGGAGGCGTTGACGATGGCTAACCTCTCGACGACCGGCCTCGAGGATATAATCGGCGGC
>CAVIXF010000345.1:0-8061 GCA_963646585.1 Candidatus Gastranaerophilales bacterium HUM_1
AGTTTGCTTGCTCTCGTGCTTGCTGTTTGCTCCCTCTTTGCTTGCGATCAAAAAGCCGCTCGGATTTCTCCGGGCGGCTTGCTTTATTTCTCCCATGATCTTTTCTCTATGTCCATTTCGGCAGCGATGCCGGGGTACCGCTTTTTTAGCTCGGCAAACCTCGCAAGAGCTGCGCGGCGCTCTGTGCCGGGGAAAGTTTCCGTTTTCGTCTCTACGCTCGTTCCGTCTTCGTAGTCGGTAAAGTGGCGGACGTAATAGATCTTCCGGTTATCATAATTTACGTACCGTTCCAGCTTGATCCGCTGGCGGCTCGGCATGGTGGCGAGCTGGTTGTATCTCGCGGCAAGGTCTTGCCGGTATTCGCTCATAGTCTCTATTAGTTGGTTACACTGTGTAATCAACTGCGCCGCTTGCCCGTCGTAGTATTTTATCCGGTCGAATGTGCCCAGCGCTTCCGGGCGTTGGAAGTGATACCAGATCCTTATTTCCGCCTCTTTGCTCGGCGATCCGTAGCGCTGGAATAAGTCTCTATAGCTCATTTGTTTAGCCCCCCTTACAGCTCGCGGGAATCTGTTCCGCCGAGCTTACAGCCGGTGTACTCTCCCCACAAAATCAGCGCCTTTTTCATGAGTTCGTGCATCATTTCATACGTCATGTTTTCCCGGCCTTCTGCGACAGAGGCATAAAAGAATGCTTCTTCCATCTCGGACAGGTTCTCTAAAATGGCTTGATAATTCATAACCCGTGTTCCTTTCTGCCCTCGTGACCTCCGGGGCGGGGTCTGGTTTACCAGCCGTGATACTCTTCGCAGCTTTGCACCACCCAACGGGCTATTTTGTCGCTGCGGTGCTCATCGTGTCCCCAACCAATTGATACTCTCCTTTCATTCGGCGGGGGACGGCTTACGCCGTCGCCCCCAGTCTATCGAATCCGGTTTCTTCCGACGATCCGCGGAACACCTGCGAGCCGTATTTCGTGCGGATGTCCGACATGGTCGTCTTGCTGCGGTAATAGCTGCGCCCGTCCTCCGGATGTCTCCAATACCACATGGCTTTCGGCTTGCTCCAGCGGCAGCCAGCCGCCTTCAGCGCTTCCTTGTGCTCGCGGGTGTTCCCGCTGATCCACAGCCAGCAGCCGCACAGCTCTACCGTCAAGCCGTCCAGCTTCAGCAGTGCCGCGATGACGTCCCGGAACTCTTCCGCCGTTTCTGTCGTCTGGTGGTACTCGTCCGCGCTCTCGTTGTGGCGCTTCTTCAGGATCTCAAACATGGCGTCATGGTCGGCGTTGATCTGCTTCATCGTCTCCACGTCCCCGCCCCGGTCGGGATGGTTTGCCATCGCCAAGCGGCGGTACTCGGCTTTCAGCTCGTCAAGGGTCTTGCAGGATTCAAAGTATTTCATGGTTGTTTCTCCTTTGTCATACGGTAGTCAGTATGTATTATTTTTTAGAGGGGATTAACCCTCTAAAAATTTGATGATTGCGTCACGCAGGACTTCCGAAAAGCTGATCCCCTCTTCCTTGCATTTCGCTTTGTACGCGGCGGCAAGGTCTTTATCAAGATACAAGTTGATCCGCGTGTAGTGCTCAGCTTTCCACCGGTCTTTTACTGCGTTGCTCGTGGTGGTCTTTCTGGCCGTGGGTCTCACCTCTTTATGTTGGGGCGGTTGCCCGCCCCGTTTGGTTTATTCTTTCTCTTCTTCCGGCTTGTAAATCTCGTTTCCTGTTTCAACCCACAGGATGAAATCCGCGATTTCCGTATCCGTCCAACCTTTGGAGCGGAGGCCGAGAATCAGCCGGGCGCTTTCGCTCATGTTCATTTGTTCGTTTGCTCCTTTCGTTGTCGTTTGCCCTTGGGACGCCTTGATCTTAGCGTACTGACACCAGTATGTCAACCCCTGTTTTGCAGCTTTGTAGCCTTGCACAAGTTCAGCCGCGCTTTTTTGTGCGAATTGTCGGCGTATTGACAAATGTCACGCTTTTGGGGAAAATTTTATTAAAGTATCAAGATAGGAGGCGGCGACATGGCAAAGACAGGACGCCCGCGCCGGAACAGCATAGAGGCATTTGCGGCCGCTATCGATGCATGTATCGCGGCCTACGAGGAGAGCGACGACGCGCACGATCTTACAGATTACGCACTTGCGCAGCGCTTGAAACTCTCAATAGATCAGTTGGACGCCTATTATGAGGGCGAGCCGGATAGAGCCATTGCCAGAGTTGAGGCACGAGAGAAAGCCAAACGCGGAGAGACAGAAGAGAATAACGCAGATGATGCTTTTGATGATGGAAGTCCAATAAAACGGACATATCACGGGGAGCTAAAAAGACTGGTGCAGTATCGCTCGGCGGCCTGTGTTGCGCATATTGCCCGGGGCGGTCAGGTCACCGGCTGGATCTTTTTGAGCAAACAGAAGCGCTGGGGCGGATTCTCCGACGTGCAGAAGCAGGAGACCAGCGGCAAGCAGGAGATTACCGTTACTCTTAAGGGCGCAGACGGGCGCGATTTGCACTGAAATTTGCATTCTCTTTAGCCCCCTAATATAAATATTTATATTTATATTAGGGGGCGTAAGAGAATAGAGCTTTCGCCTATCAAGCGAATTTTGACGTTGGATATTATGCATAATCAGAAAAGCCTTGATTTTCAATGGTTTCTTGATTTTTCGATATAAGCAAAATACTTATTTTGTTTAATTGCGGCATAGATTCCGCGAAGTTCTGCGAATGTTTATGCAGTATATGCAATAATCTGCTCACGGGCTGCGCGCCTGGGCTATTTCCCGGGCGTGGTGCGATAGTGGGGGCCCGGTTCGGATCCCGAAATTGTGGTAGTACCCCCTCCCCCCTGCCGGAAAAACGGGGGCGGTCTCGCGGGAGAGGTATAGCGCTATATAGAGCACGCAGACCAAAGTTAAATCTTCCGAAATAAACTCTTGAAAAGTGAGGGAAAAATGGAATACAATACAGAAAAAGCCAGAATAAACGGCAACTGGGCAGAGTGCCCTGGGTGCCGGAAAAAGCTGTGCCGGGTTCACGAACGATGGCGGGCGGCAGGAATTGAGCTGTACTGCCCGCGGTGCAAGAAGAGCGTAATGCTCGAAAGAGAATAAGCAAGAGAGACCTAAGAGTCCATTCCGAAAGGGATGGGCTCTTTTCTTTTTGCGAGGTTTGGAATGGCAAAGGTCAGAAAGGGCGGTTCGGCAACTGTTGATCTCGGGACGCTGAACCCGAAACAGGAAAGATTTTATAACTCGACCGCGAAGTATGTCGGATACGGCGGGGCGAGGGGCGGCGGAAAAACGCATGCCGTCCGAGTGAAAGCTATCTCCGGCGCGCTGTTTTATCCGGGGATACGGATCCTTATCATCCGCCGGACGTACAGCGAATTGCAGCACAACCACATTGAGCCGATCTTGAAGATGATCCCGCAGCCGGAGGTTGGCGTTTACAACATTCAGCTCCATCAGATCTATTTCACGAACGGGTCAACGATCATCTTCGGACACTTCAACTCCTACAACTCGGCGTTTCAGGAGTATCAGGGTCAGGAATACGACTGGATCTTCATTGACGAGGCAACGCAGTTCACGGAACAGGAGTTCCGCTTGCTGGGCGGCTGTCTGCGAGGCGTGAACCAGTTCCCGAAGAAGATGTTCCTCACCTGCAACCCCGGCGGCGTCGGGCATCGGTGGGTGAAGAGATTGTTCGTAGACCGGGATTTCAAAACGGACTGCGAGAACCCGGAGGAGAACGAAGACCCGAACGACTACGAATTCATTCAGGCGACCGTGGACGACAACACGGCGCTGATGAAGTCAGAGGGCGGACGAGACTACCTGAAGCAGCTCTCGCAGCTGCCGGAAAATATCCGCGCCGCTCACCGCTACGGCGATTGGGACGGGCTTTCCGGCAACTACTTCCCGGAGTTTTCCGAGGGAAAGCATACGTGCGAAGCGTTCCCCGTTCCCCGATGGTGGAGACGGTACCGGGCGCTGGACTACGGTCTCGATATGCTGGCGTGCTACTGGTTCGCCGTAGACGAGACCGGGCGGGCATGGTGCTACCGGGAGATGAAGCAGAAAGATCTTGTGGTATCGGATGCCGCCCGGATGATCCTTGAAAACACAGGCATCAACGAGCACATCGACATTACGTTTGCTCCTCCCGATCTCTGGTCTCGAACAAAGGATTCCGGCAAGAGCATGGCGGAGCTGTTTATGACGAACGGCGTTCCGCTGGTGAAGGCGAGCAACAACCGCGTACAGGGTTGGCTTCAGATGAAAGAATTTTTGAAGGATTCTCCCGACGGCAAGCCTGGCCTTATCTTCTTCCGCAACTGCACGGGGATCATTGAGGACATTCAGGCGATACAGGCCGATGAAAAGAATCCCAACGACTGCGCAAAAGAGCCGCACGATATCACGCATTCGAACGACGCGATCCGGTACTTCTGCGTTTCCCGTTCTCTCCCCGGAGAGAAGGAGAAGGCAGTAGAAGAGCCGGACGATGAGCCGGAAGAAGACTACGAAAACACCATGACCGGCGGTGCGGCTACCGCCGGGTACATCGGATATTAGGAGGGCTTATGCGAATGATTAAGACGCTTCTTGAACTTACAAAGCAGATCGTGCGGCTGGCTGTTTTGTATGCAGAGCTTGCCGGGCGTGTCTCGGCGCTCGAAGCCGGAAAACCGGCAGCGGAGCCGTCAGCGCCGGACGATCAGAAAGGGTTGGAAAACATTCTGAACTACGGCGTGAAGAAGCCGACCGAGGTAAACGATGACGAAGTCGAGTGAAGCGCTGAACGAGAAAATCTACAAGCAGTTCCAGAAGGGGCTGGAGTTCAACAACAAGATCGACCTCTGCAACAATGTGGAGACGTCGGAGAACTTCTTCATTGGGCGGCAATGGGAGGGCGTACAGGCGAACGGCCTGCCTACCCCGGTGTTTAACTTCCTCAAGCGCATTGTGCTGCATCAGGTGGCGAACATCACGTCCGACAACATCACGATGAACGCCAAGCCTCTGGCCGCGGCTCCAAACGATCAGGAAATGGAGCGCGTTGTCTCCATCGTAAACGAGGAGTTCATAGCCCTTATGGAGCACAACCGCATCCCGAACATGACGCGCGAGTACATGCGGAACGCCGCCGTGGACGGGGACGGATGTACATACACCTATTGGGATCCCGACGCCGTTGTTTCCAAGGATATCCGAGGCACGATCCGCACGACGGTCATTGAGAATACCCGCGTGTTCTTCGGCAACCCGAACAGCCGGGATGTGCAGGCGCAGCCGTGGATCATCATTTCCCGGCGCGATTTCGTAAAGGCCGTGAAGAAGTACGCTCGGGAAAACAAGATTTCCGAAGAGAACGCCGAGCTCATCCGCCCGGATACGGACGAAAACAACTCCCTGCCGGAATCGTATGTCGATAACCGCTGCACGGTTCTCCTGAAGCTGTGGCGGGACGATGAGACGAAAACGATTTGGGCAGCGGAATGCACGAAGGACGTTGTTGTCCGCGAGCCGTGGGATCTCGGCATCCGCCTGTATCCCGTGACATGGCTGAACTGGGACTATGTGCAGGATTCCTACCACGGGCAGAGTCTTGTAACGGGGCTCATCCCGAACCAGATCTTCGTAAACAAGTGCTTCGCCATGAGCATGATTTCGCTGATGACGACGGCGTATCCGAAGGTCGTATACGACAAGACCCGCATTTCGAGCTGGACAAGTCAGGTCGGCGCGGCCATCGGCGTAAACGGCGGAGACATGAATCAAGTGGTAAAGATCGTTGACCCGGCGCAGATCTCTCCGCAAATCTCGCAGTTTATTGAATCCGCCGTGAACTATACGCAGACGTTCACCGGAGCGACGAGCGCGGCGCTCGGCGACACGAGACCGGACAACACCAGCGCCATCATCGCTTTGCAGCGAGCCGCGAGCATCCCGAGCGAGATCACAAAGCAGAATCTCTACCAGTCCGTAGAAGATTTGGGGCGCATCTATCTGGAGTTCATGGCCGAGTATTACGGCAACCGTCCAGTGGACGTTCCGGCGGCGCAGATCGTGCCGGAACTGGCACAGTTCGCCGGAGTGCCGAGCGATCAGACTACGCTTGTCAACTTCGACTTTTCGGTACTCAAGGATATCCCGATGTGTATGAAGCTGGACGTTGGCGCTTCGGCCTACTGGTCGGAGATCGCGTCGGTACAAACACTCGACAACCTTCTCATGCAAGGCAAGATCGATCTGGTGGATTACCTTGAGCGTATCCCGGAGGGTTACATCTCGAAGCGCGCGGAGCTGCTTTCCAAGTATGGCGCACCGCAGCTCCCGCAGGAAATCCCGCAGGAACAGCAGGGAGACATGAATATGCCTCCGCGCGGCGGCGGGCAACTCGTGGATACCGGAGCGCAGGAGACCGTACCAACAAGCCGCGGGTACTCCGAACTTCAAAGGCAGTTAAACCGGGCAGGTAACTGACATACAACCCGCCGACCATAGCGGGGGAAAGGCACTTTTATGAACGAGAACGAAATCAGCGCTTCCTACAATGACGACGATTGGGACGACATCACTCTGACGGATGACGATCTGGAAGAGGACGCCGAAAACGCCGAAGAAGAGGAAGCGCCCGAAGCCGAGGACAAGGCAGACCAGCCGGAAGCCGAAGCGGAGGAAACCCCAGCGGAGCCGGAGCAGAAGGAGACAGACCAGTCTTTCGAGCTGAAGCACCTCGACGAGGTGCGGACGGTCAACCGCGACGAAGTCATCCAGCTTGCGCAGAAGGGCATGGACTACGACCGTGTCCGCGGCAAGTACGACGAGGCCAAGCCGCAGATCGAATGGTACGCGAAGAACGCAACCAGCGTGAAGTGGATGGAAGCCATTGCCCAGAAGCAGGGCATCACGTTTGAAGAGCTCGTAGACCAGACGAGAGCGCAGATTATGGCGGAGGAGACAAACCAGTCTCTTGCCGTATGCCGCGGGATCGTTGCCAACGAGCGCAAGGCCGCGGAGCTGGAGACGGAAAAGGCAAGGATGGATACGCCCGAGGCGAGAAAGCAGCGGGACATTCAGGACTTCATCCGGGAGTACCCCGAACAGGCAAAGAACCCGGAAGCCTTGCCCAAAGAAGTATGGGCAGCGGTGAACAGAGGCGAGACCCTTGTAAACGCCTACCGCGCCTATGAGCTGAAGGAAGTTAAAGCTCAACTCGAACAACAGAAAATAGAGGCCGCGCGAAAAGCGCAGGAAGAAAAAAACAGAGCCCGTTCTACTGGATCGCTGTCCACGAGAGGGAAAAACACCGCTGACGCGGAATTTGATGCGATTTGGTACGACGGGACGTGATTATATGAAAGGAATTTATCATGGCTACTGTCAACCTTGCAACCAAGTTTTCCGCAAAACTCGACGAACGTTATAAGCTCCGCAGCCGAACGGATGCGTTTACCGGCACCAACTGGGAATGGAATGGTGTGAACGCCATCAAAATGTGGACGCTCGTTGCCGCCGATCTCAACGACTACGACAACACCGCTTCCGCCAACCGCTTCGGCACGCCGAGCGAAGTTGACGATGAAGTCAACACCTACGCGCTCACCAAGAAGCGCAGCTTCACGAAGGTATTCGACATCACCAACGTACAGGATACGATGATGGTGCGCCGCGCCACCGCGTATCTCAAGCAGGTGTGGGACGAAAAGTACGTACCCGAAATCGACAAGTACCGCTTCAAGGTATGGGCGAACGGTGCCGGTCAGGGCGAGCTGAACGCCACGAAGCTCACCAAGAGCACGATCATGGAAAAGATCCTTCTCGCCCACGCCGCGCTGGACGACAAATACGTTCCCGAAGAGAACCGTGCCACGTTTGTTCGCTCCGATATTGCCGTCAACCTGAAGCTTGCCGACGAGATGAAGAACCAGCAGAACTGGATCGACAAGGCCGTCGTCAAGGGCAAGATCGGCGAAGTGAACGGCAGCCCGATCATTTCTGTCCCGAAGGGTCTCTTCCCCTCCGGTATGGAGTTCATGATCAAGCACAAGCAGGC
>CAVIXF010000346.1:0-5872 GCA_963646585.1 Candidatus Gastranaerophilales bacterium HUM_1
CCTTTGAGAGCAGCTGCATCACCGCGGTGAACAGCTTCGACGAATCATCATCCTTCGCCAAGGTGGACAGGAACTCCTTCACCTTCGAGATGCCCACCTCCACGGTGTCATCCCAGCCGTCGTTCGTCCTCCTGCCGAGGGAGACGGTGATGCCGTCAGCCGAAAAAGAGTTGCTGTGGCGGTCAACCTTCGCGTTGAAGAGCCTCTCCTTAAGCTCGATGAGCGACGCGACATCCGAGAACACCTCATCCTTCCTCTGTCTCATCAATGAGCTCAACGCCGCCATCTTTTCCATCGTCCTGTGGCAGAACTCCGCCGTAAGCTCCTTGTAGGAGTTGATGTCATCCTCACGTTTCTGTTTCTCGGCACGTTCCTCGGCCTCAAGCTGGGCTTTCAGTTCAGCCCTCTGCTGCGGTGTCATTTTACTGATATCCATATTGTCTCCAAATGTTATTTCTCCAACTTTCCCATAACGCCACGACCCATCCTGCTCTGAACCCTTTCCTTGCTCGCCTCAAGGAACATCTCAAGTCCCCTGATCATCCCCTCGTTCTGAGGTGAGGGGAAACGGGCGTTCAGCTTCTTGTGCCGGTCAAGCAGGACAAGGGCCAACTGCTCAGACTGGATCCCGGGAATAACCGCCCCGTCATCGAGTTTCTGGACGAACTGGATCACCTGCTCATTCCCGGTGTACGATGTGACCCCGTCGGCGAATCCCAGGCATTCACGCATGATGTAGCAGTGGGCGCCGCCGTATGCCTTGTCATACACCGCCTGGATGGTTCTCTCCTCCGAAGGATAGACACAGCCGTCCAGTGTGACTTTCTCCACAACCGGCTCATCCCCGAAATAATCACGGCTTACCAATGCCTTCAGCTGCCCCTCATAGTCATCGCCCTTGGCCATCTTCCCGTTGACCACTTTCAGAAGCACCTTGTCAAGAGCGTCCGCCACTCTTTTCGTCCATACCCTCAATCCCGGCTTGGCTCTCCCGAGGCGTTCAACCTCTTTGATCCTGCCATAAACCTCATTGACGCACCTGTCCCTTTCCAAGGCGACAAGCCTCACGACATCCTGTCTTGAATACATCTTTTCCATAATGCACAATTTTGAATTGATAAAACATGGGAGGAGGCCGGGGACTCGAACCCCTGCGCATCCGCTGCTTGCAACCTTGATTTGGTGGATGCATTTATATGTCCTGTCGCCTCCCCATACGCACTTTGTCCTTTTACATAGGCGCACCTCCTTTCCTTTTGACTGTCACATATTCTTGGATGATTCTGATTGCCTCTTCGTAGCTGCCGGAATCCATCACCCGTCCTCTCATCTCATCCCTGACCGAGGCGGGAACCCCGCTGGATAGCAGTTCACCGGTGGCGAACCCCAAGATGTAGAAGATGTTCCCCTGGGGGCCGTCGGGGTCTATTCGCATTACAGGTTTCATCAACTCGGGAATTGATTACTGTTTCCGCCCAAATACACCGGGAATATCCTTACAGCCCTGACTGTTCCCGCCTTCTGCGGCTTCGGCTTCCTGATGATGGCCTCTAATTTAGGGATCAACGATTCCAGCTCCTCAATCGTCAGCATCCCGAAAGGCTTCCCGGCTATCCTGCTGTTCTGGCAGAACTCGTTCACCCTGTCGAAGTCGGTGGTGTCAACGCCTATCCGCTGGATCCGCTTCAGGACAGCCGAGCGCATCTTCTTGCGCCTGGACACATAATCGTCACTGCCCTCCGGCTGACGCCCGCCACCCTGCATGCGGTCGCACATCTCCTCGTATTCCGAGTCCCTCATCTCCCTCAATGACGTTGTCCGCCCACGCGTGAACTGCGAGACCAGGTCATCCTTGTACTGCTCGACATCTATGCCCTTGGCCTTGCACAGGGCGTAGAATCTTGAATAATTGCGCTTTTTCTTTCCCATACTACAAATGGTTACACTGATTCGGACCAATACTTCCTTGCGCCCTCCTCCCAAATCGTCATCTCTCCCGTCGCCCCGACAAAACGTCCCTTGCTGAACGCCTTGTACCCCTCCACCCAGATCTTGCAGGATGCGTCATACATCGCGCTCATCGCCGCGCGCCCCTCCGGCTGGCGGCCCCTTGTCCGGCTGACGAATATCAGCAGCTTGTTCCTGTGCCTCTCGCAGAACGCTCTGAAATCCTTGTACGACAGTCCCATGTACTGGAAGGAGTCGAGGACGACGAACCTCGGCGAGCGCCGCCGCGAGATCTTCTCGTCCAGCTCCTGGAGCGACATGTCAGCCAGCTGGAACCCGCCGCCAAGCTCGCCCATGCCATAGCGGCGGAGCGTGTTCTGCATCGTCAGGCTCACGCCCTCCTCCCGTGAGTTGTAAAGCACCTTGCCGAACGCCGAGAGCTCCCTGCACAATGACACCACCGCCGAGGTCTTGCCGTTGCCGGAATTCCCCCAGATGAACCAGACCCCGGTGGTCTCAATCTCTCCGACACAGTCGTCCCATCCGCCTCCGAGACGGATCGTGTCGAACTTGATTGTCAGAACCTGCCTTGCTGATAATGTGCGTGCCATTTGAATGCCGTTTGAAAGGGTTTTAACAGATTTTAGAGTCTTGACGCAGCCGCTATCCTGAGCTGCTTGTGGATTGATTTCTTGACACGCCGGAGGTCGAATTCCACCTGACTGTTCCGGAGTTCCCCGGACTCCCGTATCACCGACGCTATGGCCTTCTCGTCGGCGAGGCCGTTGCTCCTGCAGATGGCGTTGACCTCGTACTCGGTGACACCGGAGAGGGGGACGAACTTCCGCCCGATACGGGAATACAACTCCTCGTATCCTTTCCTGTCAAGTTTGAGGCCCTTCGCGATCCTCTTCCTGATGAACGGGGTCGAAAGGAACACGATGCCGCATTTGTCCTCAAGGGCGTTGTACAGGCTGATGAAATAGTACATAACGGAATCGGTGAGCTTGTCCCCCTCGTCAAAGACAAGCAGCGGCCTGCTCATCTTGACCAGCTCGTCAACGATCCGGGTCAGGGTGGCGCGGACCGTGAGTCCCTCGTTCCTGATGCCGATCTTCTTTGCGAGTTCCTCCACGAAATCGGCCTTGTGCATGTCCTCCGAGCATCCGAGGACGAACACGTTCTTGTGCGTCTTCGAATACAGGAACGCCGCGGTGGTCTTCCCGATTCCGGCGGGGGCAACGACCCATGACACGTTCTGGTACTGCTGCGCGTCAGCAAGAAGCGTCTCGACATCCTTGAACGCGGAGGTCTGGCAGATCTGCCATCCCTCTGACTTGCCGCCGCCGACCGCCGCCTTGATCCGGAGGAACATGTCGTCGCTGATCCTGTCAAACTTGCCGTTCACGACCGCGTTGAATGTGCCGGGGCTGGCGATGTCCCGCAGGGAGTTCGCCGCCTTCGCCTGGCTCGCGTATCCGGACGCGTAGTCAACAAGCATCCGCCGGATGCCCTGTTTTTCTTCCAATGTGAGTTTCTGTGCCATAATATTGAATGATTTGCTATGTTCTGCTTAACACGTCGAGAGGGTTGTAATCCATATTGCTCATCTCCTTGTTGAAAGGCCCGATGTCCGTCGTGTCCGGGGCGTCAGGGAGCGGGACGATGGCCAAGGCGTCCGCGAAGGTCTCGAACTCGCTCTCGCTGATCCCCCTCAACACCGGGGTCGTCAGGCCGTTCTGCTCCGGGGCCACCCCGTGCTCCAGCTCCAGCGCGTGGTTCTCGATCCTGCGCCTGACCCTCATCCTCTTGTTCTCGGTGTCGTTCTGTCTTATCAGGGCCATGTCACCGTCCTTCTGCTCCTGGATGTTCCTGTGGACCGTCAGGTACGGACTCGCCGTGGCCACGTATCTCAGCCCCGTGGCGGTCCGCTCGAATAGCAGGGCCTTGTCCATCCTCATCGGGTCGAACTTCACGATGAACTCCTTCCCGGTGTTCACCTTCCTCCACTCGTAGTCCGGCTTGCCGTCAGCGGTCAATACCTCGTATGTATATTTGCGCTTCTGATACTGGATGGTTATGCCGTCGGCGGTGAACCTTGACGGGCGGTCGGTCCTTATCCAGAAGAGGTTCACCATGTCAATCTGTGAAACGGCCTCCGTCTCCGGATTTACGCTCTCCTGGTACGCAGACAAGCGGTCATTGATGGCATTCCATTTCCCGCGCGCCTCCGCATAGGCCGCAAGAAGTTCATCATATGTATAAAGGGATTCTTTGTTCGCGTCCACGAACTCCCTGTTTATCTTCCACGCGTCCTTGGCGGAAATATTTCCTCCGGTGAATCGCCAGTCCTGACCGAGAATCTGACGCTGAAACTCCCCGAAAAGCCGTTCAATCGTCTTCGATTGCGGGTTATAAGGTGAGGTTGTCCGGGACACATGCGATGTTATGCTTGCAAAGAATGCCTGTGCGACCTTTGATGTCTGTGCGCCCTGGTTGTCAGTGACAATCTCGTATGGCTTATGCCCGGAGGTTTCAACCGCCATTCTAAAGGCTTTATACTGAAGGTCGAAGTTCTCGGTTTTTCCGATGGCATAACCAAGCAGCGTGTCATTGAACGCATCCGCGACCTCATACACAAAAGCCGTCTTGACAACCAGCTTCCCGCCTTCGTAATCCTTGTAGAACAGGTTCAGCTTCGTGCCGTCACCATACCAGAGGGAATCCCTCATCGTCGGCATCAACGTCTTGTTGTGGCGTGAATAGATCTGCTTCGAGGCCAGCTCCCCGTACACCGCGTCATACCATTGCGGCTTGATGTCCGGACGCTCCAGGAACTGGCGCAGCGAGTTCTCCGAGCGCAGCGGCTTCCATCCTCTCTCCTCCGCGATGCCGTTATACTTCTCGAACAGCTGCGCCAATGTGTACACCGGGGTCTTGCATCTCCGCAGGGCGATGATCTGGCGTTCCCCGGCCTTGGTGATTTTGATGGTGTTGGTGTTCCCGAATTTGCCTGACACCAGACACGCGTACCCCTCCCTCGCGTATTCACGCATCTTGTCGCGCAGGCGCGCCTCGCTCTTCGGCAGCGTGTGGTGATACGCCTCCCTGAACTCCTCGGACGCGCGGAAGATGTTCGACCAGATCACGGGCGTGTTGTTGTTGCACGCACGCCTCATCGCCTTCTGGGTGTTGTACATGTCCCGCAGTGCGTTCAGCACCCTCGCGTTTGTGGTGTATTCCTCCTGCTTCGGCTCCGGGATACGCTCGCCGTTGGGCAGGACGTGGTCGTAGTAGAACCGCTGCGCTTTCAGGTCCTGCGGCAGCCCTGCCTGTTCCCTCTTCATAAGCTTGTCAGGGTCTCCGTACTTGGCCACAAAACGGATCTTGAACCTTTCCGGCAACGACGCATATTCTATCAGGGCATAGGAACCATAACCCTTGCCTGACCGAAGCATATTAATTCGGCCACGCTGCTGTAAGACTCGGTAATTGTCTCTGGACATAATGGCATCGCAGCCATTACCTCCGGTCAACTCATCCACCGTCACAGCCATTATGTTTCCGTAATATTCCATTTCTGTTCATTTATTCCGCGGAGAGGGGTGGAGTCGAACCACCTGATGTCCTGTGCTTTATTCCTCGGCCTTCCGGTTAGCCGCCTATCCTCTCCTGACCCGGGGTCCGGGGTCTCCCCGGTCCTTTATGAAAAAATTTAATGTCTTTTTGTGCTATGAACCATCCCCGGGATTATCATTGTCACCATCATTTGTCGCTCTGTTTTTATTGATCTCACTTATTATCCCCAACGCCCCGGCATACGCCATCGGGAACCCGGCGCACCACACCAGCGGCCACGGCTCGGCCACCGCCGCCACGGCAAGCCCTCCCAGCACGAGCAGGACGCATCCCGCGATGTATAGCC
>CAVIXF010000347.1:0-5668 GCA_963646585.1 Candidatus Gastranaerophilales bacterium HUM_1
TCCTATGTCTACTCCGGCCAGCAAGAATTAGATCGCGAGCAGATGGCCATCCAGCGTCAGCAGGCTTTCTACTCCGGGCTTGCTAACACAGCTAATCAGGCAGTCCAGGGAGCGATGGGCGGCGCGATGATCGGGATGGCGAGCGGAGGATCTGCGGCGATGGGAGCTAAGATCGGAGGAGCATCGTCGGCGACGGGAGGACTCATTAGCACTGTCGGAGATTATGTCATATCCGGCTGGGCCAACGACAAAATGATGGATGCGACGATCCGGCAGAAGGCTCAGCAGACTTCCTATCTCACACTCCCCTCCGAAGGACAGGATTGGTGCCACTATGGCCATTCTCCTCAGCTCGTCCCCTTGCAGTGGGACGACTACTCCATAACCCAGCGCACTCAGGACATGACCCTCTACGGTGCCCATGTCGATGAGCCTCGGTCATCCTGTCAGTCTCTGCTGACAGCAGGCGGGCCCTTGCAGATCGCTAACTGCACCGTCACGGGCCCGGTACCTCCGGAGGCAAAGAGATACATTAAGGATAGATTGGCATCAGGAGTTCGGATAGTATGACCATCATGGACTGGATCTACGGCATACGGCTGGCGTCGGCCGACGAGATAACGGACGCTCTTTGCAGCGTGGTTGAGAGCATCGACGAAGACAAAGACGGACAGATTTCTGTCGGGGAGTTCGTCAGGGCCTTTAAGAGAGCTCTCAAGGAGATTAAAAATGGCAAAAGGTAAGGCTCCTCGGCCCTCCTGGGAGGACCCGAGGGATAAAGACAAGGTGCACAGCCCTGAGGGTGTCGAGACCCTCAGGCAGTCCTTTAAAGACGGTATTTATCGCTACTATACCGGCATCGCCGAAAGTATGTGGAGGTGGGATCTATCTGCTCCCGATTTTGCCGATATGGTCAAAATGACGCGCGGTCAGTACCCTGAGAAATTGATGTTTCAGAACGGGAGCTGCGTGTGGTTCAGGGACCCTAAGACCGACCAGGTGCACTGCCTCCCTTATCAGACGAATTCCGACAGCATCAACATCTACGGCATCCCGTCCTCGTGGCATCCGGTACCGACGGGCTGGACAGACGATCCGACGCGCCACTACTCGGATGTGATGACCCGTTTCATGGGGATGGAGCTCACTGCTGAGAACTCGGTCATCATGAATAACGATTTGTTCGGGCGCGGCGATCAGGATTTCATTTCCTCGGTTGTCGCCTGTCTCGTTGACAATCTGATGACCGCGAATCAACTCCAACTGCTGGCAAAATCCCCGTTCATTTTCAACGTGACTGAGGACAATCTTTTGGCAGCCAAGAACTATTTCCTTGCGCTCGCACAGGACAAACCGGCTATCTTCGTCAACAAACTGAGCGACGACAAACTCATCCCTCAGACCGAGGGGCTTTCTGTCCAGATCGACCCGTCTATTTTCGAGCTCTACGACCGCTGGGACTGTCAGGCACTGACCTACCTGGGTTATCCATGCGTCCCGATAACTAAGAGAGCTCAGCAGTCC
Organism: Candidatus Gastranaerophilales bacterium HUM_1; assembly: GCA_963646585.1. Taxonomy (GTDB): domain Bacteria; phylum Bacteroidota; class Bacteroidia; order Bacteroidales; family UBA932; genus Cryptobacteroides. The sequence goes on from CAVIXF010000347.1 coordinate 1,525, forward strand.
GTTTCGGAAGTGCAGAGCAACGACAGCAGAATCTACACGCGCCGCATGGAGAAACTGGCCCAGAGAGAACTCGCGTGCGATCTGATGAAAGAGGTCCTCGGAGTCACCATCTCATGCACCTCGGTTGTCGATGAGCGCACCGAGCAGGCGATGGAGGACGCTGAGGGGAGCGAGCATCAGCAGGAGGATGAGAGCGATGACAGAGACGACTGATCGTTGCCCCTTTGCAGGGCAGTGCCCTCACGTGCAGACAGTGAGGGAGGAGGTCGACAAACTTGATGGCGAGATAGGTTCCTTGAGGAACATCCTCCTCAAGACTAACGCAACTCTTTATTTCATCGCAGGAATACTATCGTTGCACTTAGGAGTGATGATACTTTGATGTTCGGCACCGGAGACCCTTGGCTCCCCACCCTCCTGGATGTGGAGAGATTCAAGGCCGAAGGCATTCGCCCGGAATATTGGCAGAAGTTCGGCTGGGACCAGCTCGTTGTCCCTGACGAATGCATCATCGTTAAGCAGCGTTTTGACACCCTCGGCATCCGCTTCGTCGCAAAATTCGGATGGAGGATGCTCGCATTCGAGACAATGGAGCAGTGGCAGACAAAGCTCCAGGAGCGTATGGACGCCATCGTTCGCAAGTACGAAAGGGCTTACGAGACATACGAGGGGAACCTCGACGATATCCGCAGAGTCGTTCCCGGAGAGGTCAAGCGCACCGTCGGAAAGCTCTCGGCTGGCGGCGAGGACGTGACGACCGCAGGAGGATCCGATGGAGTCACGAGCAAGTCCAAGTACTCCGATACCCCGGACAGTGCGATCAACGACTCGGACAACTTTGCAGGGAGCATCACCAAGGACGAATCGACCACTACCTACGGTTCTACCAATACTTTGAAACACGGCAGAACCGACAGCACCGACATGACGACAACGACGACCAGGACAGGCGCGGAGCTGATGGAGTCAATCAACGGCTCAATCGACTCGTGGCGTGACCTCGACACCGCTTTCATCAGCGAGTTCAACACCTGTTTCCTTAACCTTTTCTGGGCTTAATGTTAAAATCAATACTAAAATTAATACTAAAAATAATATTAAAAAAGAGGGAGAAAAATGGCAAGAATCTCGCTTAAAGAGCAGTATGATAATCAGAGTGTCATCAAACAGATCGTGGACCTCACCGACCAGATCGACGGCTACGATGAGGAGATCGAGCAGGCAACTCAGACGGCAACCGATGCCAAAACCGCGGCCGATGCCGCCAAGAAGGAGGCTGATGCTGTCAAGGAGACGGCAGACAACGCGCTGACTGTCGCATCGGACGCTAAGACTGTCGCGGACGCGGCCGCAACTAAAAACGAGGAGCAGGACACCGAGCTCGCTGAAATCGACACCAAGCTGACCGAGCTCGGCAACAAAGATGCCGAGCAGGACACCGAGATCGCCGCGCTCAAGGCAAAGGACACCGAGCAGGACGCTGCCATCGAGGCTGTCAAAGAGACGGCCGACAACTCGCTCGCCGATGTGACCATCCAGACGGATGCCGTGTCGGCATCTCTGCTTCTCAAGAGCAACCTCGCCGCCGAGTCCTCCAAGGCCGTCCCTCTCGCATCCGAGACGGCCACGGGGATGATGACCAAGGCGACGTACCTCGCCCTCACTGATGCTGAGAACAGGATCGCAGTCCTTGAGGGCAAGACGATTGTCGTCTACGTGTCCTTTACCTCGGATGACCCCAGCCAGGAGGAGATCACCAATCTTTTTGAGGCCAAGGCCGGCAAAGCGCCCGTGGCAGGCAATCAGGCGATAGACATCGCCAGATCCTTGGCTTATCAGTACTCCGGCGCGGAGTGGATCAAGACGACTCAGGAAGTCGGCCAGTGGACCAACAGCACCGCAGGGATCGTCAAAGGGACTCCGGCAGGGAGCGAGAACGCAGGCACCATTTTCGCTGAGACGGACGGAACGGGGTCAGTCAACGGATGGGATGACCTTGTCGCGAGAGTCGCGAACAACGAGAGCGCGATCGCGACGACGATCCCCTCGACTTATGCGACGAAAGTTGCACTGGATGCGACGGATGCCAATGTCGCGAACATCAAGACGACCGCGGACAATGCGACGACCAAGAACGAGGAGCAGGACACTGAGATTTCGGGACTCAAGACCACCGTCAGCACTCACAGCCAGAACATCGCGTCCTTGGAGGAAGCTGTCACTGCTGTGGATGGCAAGGCGAATCTATGCTACAAAGATGCCGCGTTGTCCGAGGATCAGAGCAAACTTGTTTTGACCAGGACGGATGGGCAGACGACTGAGGTCACGTTGCCGAGCGGAGGAGGGAGCGGAGGACAGTTCGCAGATTTCACCGAGCTCATCGAGCTGTCGGGGAGTTACACCGGGGGCGAAAGCACAACGAACGTCTCGCCCGGGTACTTCTGCTACTCAGTGACGATCGAAAGATTCCTCACCGTCAACTGTCTGTTTTTCAACAAAGACACCGACCAAACGGGTCCGGGATCCATCGGAATCAACGCAGACTGTTACACTGTCGCCGAGATCAGTGACGCACTTGCCACAGAGCTCTTGCAGAAATGTTTGGCAAGACTGGACCTCACGCTCGAAACTGACATTCCGAAAGGCACGGTTGTGGTTGATTGGTGGCCGGCACACACCTTCGACGAGGTCCCATCACGCTCGACAAAGTACATAATTAAACATAGGCTGTCCCCGTTCGCCATTTCGAACGATTTCACGAACTATGTCCCTTCCCCCAACACCCTCACTTTCACCATCGCTGACGGGGAGATCACGGCGATCACGAAGGCATATTCCGATTCCGCATTCATGATGAACAACACGAACAATCGTGTGCTGATCGAATCTGTCAGCACATATTACAAGGCTATTTAAGGAGAAAAATTTTTATCAAACTTTTTCCATCCCTCTCATGCTCCGAAAAAGAAACGGGGGCTCGCCTTCGTGCTTTATGCCCGGCTGTGTTTTCGGAGCATCCTCAGCCTAACGCGGCTGAGGATGTGTGCAAGCTCTGCTTGCACAAACATCCCCGAGCTGTCCGGGAGCCCAGCATCTGCGGGCCTCCCGGGCCCTCACAAAACAGGAGACATGAAGCATGGACTCAAACGCAGACAAACCGAAAATCGGAACCGCGAACCTCAGCGATCTCATCGACCTGGGAGGCCAGCGCGAATTTTTCGCGACTTACCCCGACCTCCCTTTCAAGGCGATGGCGGAGATCGTCGACAAGACGATCACCATCCTCGATGTTGTCGCTTTCGAGAACGACAAAGGCCCCGGATGCGCAGTCCGCATCCTCCTCGATGGAACGATGTGCAGGATCGTGACGCACAGCGACGCCATCCGCAAGGTTCTGACCTCGGATGAATTCGCTCTCATCATGAGCGAGCATCCGGACGGCATCAACACCAAGATCGTGAAGCGCCACTCCAACAAGAGCGGACGCGACTACTACGCGCTCGGATGACCGAGCGATCCGCCGGCACCTCCTTTAAACCTTTTAATCTCAAACATCCTCGGATCGCACAGCATCACCATCAGATCGTTCGGAGCCAGTGAACGAGAGGGCATCCACCCATCTCGGATGCCCATGTTTTCCAACCGGGTCCGAGGATGACCCCACCGTTTTTACAGAACATTTATATAATGGAACAGCGTAATGGGTATTGTCGGGAAGAGAGCCCGGCAGGAGTTGGAAAAACATGGTGATGATGCCAATAGAAAACCCGGAAGCAGAGCACGAATTGATCCACGTCCTGGCTGAGCAGGTCAGGAAGACGGTCATCGCCGAGGCGAACGCCTGGATCGAGTATTGCCGCGTGCAGGTCGAGGTTGCCCCGAAGGGAGAGATCGACGCAAAGAGACAGGCGTGGATCATCGCCGGAGCCGAGATGAACGCCACGTTCGCAACTGCGCTGGCAGTGTGCGAGCAGATCGGAGCCGGATGGTCCTCCATCGCGTATGCGAGGAAAGCAGGAATCGACTGGACTAAGGAGGAGTGAAGATGACAGGCAAGATCATCGGACTCAAGAAGGCGGTCACCGAGTTCAGGAACTGCCCTCCCGGATTCCATGTGGAGATATGGGGAGGGATGGATAAGCAC
>CAVIXF010000348.1:0-5089 GCA_963646585.1 Candidatus Gastranaerophilales bacterium HUM_1
CCTCCTGTGGTTGCGGAATAAGTAGGCTCGTAAACCGATGCGTACCAGCCGGATATGATGCTTGCGTTGGTGTCGTCCTCGGTGATTTCGGCCTTCCACGGATGCTTGCCGTTTGTGTCAGCCTTATTTCGTCTGAAGATGGTTCCCTCAATGGTCGGCGTGGAGAAGGTGATGGAATCGCCCTTTGTCGCAAGAGATGCGGCTGGAACGCCGAACAACACCCTGTAAAGCCAGAAGTATTTGTATTTCCCGTTCGCCTTCTTCGCCCTGAAGCCGATTGCCACGTAAGGCGCGGAGTCCTCGCTTCTTGAAATCAATACCCCGTTTGTGTCTACGGTCGCACCGACTAGAGCCGCGGCGACGGCGCTTCCGATGTCATCGACTCCGAGTGAGATGGTTCCGCTCTTGAATTCCTTCACCGCTTCGGCCTGCCCGTCATCCGCGAAGAGCGTGGCTTCGTTGAGTTCGATGGAAAGCTCTGCGGAGATGGCCTTCGCGAGCTGGACTGGTGTTCCGTAGGTTTCGTCACCGGAAGTCCCTTCGGTGATCGGCGCGTAATAAAGTTTGTCTAAACCGATTGTTGCCATTAGTTCGTTTCCTCCAATTCATAGGTTTTGGCTACGTCTATTGTGTACTGATAGTAGCCCGTATCAGTGTCGTAACCGTTGTATCTCCTGTCGGTTATGTAGAAATAATTCGATAGGAGCCTAGCGGTCGCCTGGTTCTTGATCTGCAGGTAATTGCCCTTCGAATAGATGGAGATGCGAAGCTCCTGCTCATCCGTCTGGGGTTGGTCATCCGCGTTCAGCGGAAAGGAATCGGATAGCGGCACCAGGACGATGTAGCTGTCCGGCGCTGTGCCGTTGAATACCCCCGTTTCGATTGGTATCCCTAGCGGAGCCAAGAGCTCCTTTGCTTCTGATAAGATGTTCATATCTTGTCTATCTCCTCCTCCAATGTCTTCGTCATCGTTTCGATGCATTGCTTCTTGCTAGCCGTTTTGGCTGGCTTCAGGAAGGGCTTCGCCGGCTGGTTGTGCTTCCCGTACTCGATGATGTTCGCCACCATAGCGTTGGAAGTGCCGTCCTTTCTCGGCTCGGCGAAGCCTATCTTGATGTTCGGGTTGCCGTCTTTGTCGGTCCGGACGCCCGAAAGCCCAAGCGAAGAGACAAGCTCGCCGCTGGAGTTCCCGCTCAGCACCCCCTCAAGGTTCGATTTCACCTTTTCGAGGACCACCTCTCCGCCAGCCTCAAGCACCGTTTCGGAAACCTCATCCATCCTGCTTCCGAGCTTGGAAAGTTTCCGTAGCAGTTCATCTGGAAGCTTGTATGTGCATTTAGCCATTGCTAGCCACCACCTTTTTCGCGAGCACCTCTATGTACATGTTCCTGCCTTTGACGTTCTCGACGGAGAGGATGTCATAGCGTTCGTTCTCATAGAGAATATAGTGCTTCGTGGTAACAGTGATATTCGGCAATTTCCTGAACCTGAAGAGTTCCGTAGCCTCCGAAAAAGCCGCCAGATTGGCCCACTTCTCGCTTCCGTGCCTGCCTTCGACGAACACTCGGATGTCCGCCAGAACCTCGACGGAGCGGCCGGAAAAGCCCTCAGAATCGATCTTGTTAGAAAGGATGCAAAGCTGCGCTTTCTTGTTCATCAAACCAAGTCCCATGGCATCACACCTTCCATTCCCTATCTAGCCTCAACAGTAGGTTCACCGTCTTGAAAACCTGCTCGCCAGCGTTAACGTTGTCCGCGAAGAAGCCGCCGGTGGAGCCATCCCTGCTTTCGTAGAAATGGCTCGCCAGCATGATGATCGCCTGCTTCGTTGTCTCTGGGCAGGCGTTCGTCTCATAGTATTTCTCAGCGACGTGCTGATAGCTTTCCGCGTAGGAGATGGCGGCAGCGATGAGGCTCGTGATCAGACTGTCATCGTCGTTGAATGTTATGATTAGGTTTTCCTTCACCTTCGGTAATAATTCACTCGCTGTCATTGCCGTCGCCCCCTTCCTCAATTAGGATCCGCTCTTCTGGACGAGCACTTTGATGGCTTCGGGGAGGATGAGCTTTCCGTCCACCCTCTGGGTCGCGACGAAGCCTGTTTGATCGGTCGCGGCGTAAAGCTCGGAAAGCTTCTTGAAGTTTCTGCCCTGTCTGTCGGCGATCCAGTAATAGCCGAAGTCGCCGAATGCGATGGTCTTCTTGCCAGCCGCGATTGCGGGGACGTAGGAAGATGTGTAGACGGGTCTTCCGAGCAATGTGTCTGGGGTGCCGGCGGTCAAGGCGGGCTGCCACAAATAGTTGCCGTTATTGTCTTTGAGCTTTCTGATGGCCTTGACCGTGGAGTCGTTCATGACCCATACGGCGTTCTTTCTGTAAGGCGCGTTGAGAGAGTAGAAAAGGTCGATGATCTCGTCGGCTGTGATAGCTGTTGCGCTTGCTGCGGTAACGCCAGTGTCGGCCCCGCCGGTCTTGTTGAAGATGCCGATGGGCTTTCCGACTCCGTCGCCGTTGAAGAATGCGTCCTCTTCCTTGCTTCCGATGCGTCTTCCGAATTCCTTTGAGATGTAGCTTTCAAGGTCGAAGACGGAATCGCTCAAGAGTTCGTTGGATACCTTGATTAAGGTTCCGAGCTTGTATGCGCCGATGGAGACTTGGCCGAAAGTATCGTCGCTTTCGGAGATGGTTCCTTCCTCGTCTACCCAGGATGCGCTGCCCTTTGTGGCTACGACTGGGATCTTTCTGTCTCCGCTGGATGTGGTGATGACGTGTGCGAGCTTTCTGAAGATGTTCTCCTCTTCCAAGGCCTCTACGAGCGTCTTCTCGAATTCGTCTGGGACGAGGTATCCGCCTTCGCTGTCGGTGCCTTCTTGAAGGGCGTTTGCGACTTCTGGGCGGATGGTCTTTGTTCTCATGGCGTTCCAGAAGGATTTTCTGTAGGCTTTGGAGCCTCTTCCGGTCTTTTCGTCATCGTCTGCGTTGGTCATAGGCTTTGAGGTGATGGGCGCGTTGACTGGCTTGTTGAGCTCTTCTTCGATGGCTGCCTTTCTTTCCATGCGCTTGATTTCGTTGGTCAAGGTTTCGAGTTCCTTTTCCATCTTTGTGTAAGTGGCGTCGTCCTCATCGGTCAACACGCCTTTCTCGGTTCTGTGGGAGTCAAGGAAGTTCTCCATTGCGCTCCATGCCTTCGCGCGTCTTTCGCGTAAATCGTTGATAGTCATTCGTTTTTCCTCCGTTAAATGAATTTCTTGATTCTGCTGAGCTCGTTTCTGAGCTCGGCGATGCTTCGACCTTGCTTGATAGGTGCAGGTTTCACCTTGTCCGCTATCTTGTTGAGAAGGCGGCTTTCGAACTCGCGGGTCGAGAACTGATAGCTTTCCGCTGCGGCGTTTTTCTTGGAATCCTCCAAGATGCCATCGGCGAAACCCAGCTCTATCGCCTTGTTCGCGTTCATCCACGTCTCCTGATCCATAAGGTGGCTCAATACGGCTCTTGACTTGCCGGTTTTGATTTCATAGGCGTTGATGATCGACTCCTTGACCTCGTCAAGAAGCTCGATTGCCTTCGCCATGTCCCTATGGTCGCCGAATGCCGAGGTGGACGGGTTGTGGATCATCATGAGGGCCGTCGGGCTCATCAGAACCTTGGTGCCAGCCATCGCGATGACTGAGGCGGCGCTTGCAGCGATTCCGTCTATCTTGACGGTAATCTCGCCCTTGTAATCCATCAGCATTGAATAGATCTGGGATGCGGCGATGCAGTCCCCACCAGGCGAGTTGATCCAGACGGTGACGGGGCCGCTCCCACCCATGAGCTCTTCCTTGAACATCCGCGGCGTGATGTCGTCGTCGAACCAGGACTCCTCGGCTATGGTGCCGTTGAGCTCAAGCACCCTTTCTGCCGCTTCGTCTAGGTTTTCCCATTTCCAAAACTTCTTCATCGGTTTCTTTTTCCTCCTTATTCGTTTCTTTGTCCGCATAAGCCCCAGCGTCGCCCAGCGGGAGCATATTGCCGTTTATCAGGTACAGGTCTCCGCCGAGCTCCGCGGGTATCCTGTCCAGATTCTCGAGCTCCCTTATGTCGTTCGCGCTCATCCAGCCGTTCTGCCTTGCCGTTGCGTATCCGCTCATTCGTGAAGCGTAGTCGCCGCGGAGAAGGCCCTCCAGATTGAACTTGAAGAAGTATTTTTTCTTCTCCTCTGGCGTCAAAAGCGAGCGAGATAGGCTCTGCTCCCAGCGGATGACCCAGGGATCGAGCGTGTATTTCACGAACTCCAGGGACTGCTGCTCGATGTTGGAGAAGCTCGATTTCTCAAGGTCAGCGAGCATATGCGGCGGAACCCTGAAGATACGGGCTATCTCGTTTATCTGGAACTTCCTGGTCTCCAAGAACTGAGCCTGCTCCGGAGATATGGAGATAGGCGTGTATTTCATTCCCTCCTCAAGAACAGCGACTTTTCCAGAGTTGGCTGAGCCGCCGAATGTTGCATTCCAGTTCTCCCTTAATCTCGCAGGATCCTTGATTGTCCCTGGGTGCTCAAGCACGCCGGAGGGCGCAGCGCCGTTCGCGAAGAACTTCGCGCCGTACTCTTCCGTCGCCATCGCAAGGCCTATCGCGTTCTTCGCCATCGCTATGGGCGAATAGCCGACAAGACCGTCGAAGCCAAGTCCTGGAATGTGAAGAACGTCCCTTGGAGACAGATACACCGTGATTCCCTCCATCGTCTTCGGCTCGTCGCTGCTTCTCGTGTAGATGTAATAGAGCTGCCCGTTCTCGTCCCTGTCGACCTGCATCCTGTTGGCCATCAGAGGGTAAAGCGCGATGATCTCGCCCTTGCCGTTCCTGATGATCTGAGCGTATGCGTTGCCCCATAGCAAAAGATGCGTCATGAGGGTTTCCCTGAAAACAAAAGACGACATCTCTGGGTTGGGCTCATCGTGCAATAGGTGATATAAGCTATTGTCGAGAGCTTTTTCCTTCGAACCGTCGTCTTTGTACTTGTAGAAATGGAGCGGAAGGCCGGCGACCGCCTCGGCGAGTATCCTCACGCAGGAATACACCGCGGTCATCTGCATGGCGCTTCTCTCCG
>CAVIXF010000349.1:0-1368 GCA_963646585.1 Candidatus Gastranaerophilales bacterium HUM_1
GAACTATTCCGCCGTCCGCTATCGAGACTGAACGATCCGGGATGATCGAATCGATGTTCACATCCACTATCATTCCAAGCCCTTTGCAATGAGGGCAGTAGCCTTCGGGAGAGTTGAAGGAGAAAGAGTGTGGCGCAGGCTCCTGCAAGGATATTCCCGAATCAGGATCCACCAGATGCTTGGAGAAATGGCGGAGCTTGTCCGAGCCGAACTCCAGCAGGGCGACCGAGCCTTTTCCGAGGTTCAGGGCTGACATCACGGAGTCCCGCACCCGCTTCTCATCCCCATCCGATGGCTTCAGCTTGTCCACAACAAGTTCGATGAAATGGCTCTTGTAGCGGTCCAGAGCGTCCACCTCGTTCAGCGGAAGGATATTTCCGTCCACCCTGACATCGGTGTAGCCGCGCTTGCGGAGCTGGTCAAAAAGCTCGCGGTAGTGTCCTTTGCGCCCCACAACCAGGGGAGAGAGCAGATAGCACTTCTTCCCCTTGTATTCATCCATTATGAGGTCCACGATCTGCGCGTCGGTGTAGCGCACCATCTCTTTCCCCGTGACCGGTGAATATGCCCTTGAGGCCCTCGCGTAGAGCAATCTGAGGAAATCGAATATCTCGGTGATGGTCCCCACGGTCGAGCGGGGGTTGTTCCCCGTGGTCTTCTGCTCGATGGCGATGATCGGGCTGAGTCCCATGATGCTCTCTACCTCAGGCTTTTCCAGCACCCCCATGAAGTGCTTGGCGTAGGTGGAGAGCGTGTCCATGTACCGTCTCTGCCCTTCGGCGTAGATGGTGTCGAACGCCAGCGAGGATTTCCCGCTGCCGCTAAGCCCCGTCACGACCACCAGCTCGTTCCTTGGAATGTCAACATTCACCCCCTTAAGGTTATGCGCCTCCGCCCCCCGAATCTCGATATATTCTTTCTTGCTCATCATTTCTGCATTATTCCGCAAATTTAACGAAAATATGTATCTTTGTTTCTAAACAAAGTTTTTAAACTTCCTTTGTTGATTTGTGCTGTATGAGGATGAAGGAAACCGCTAAACCAGGACTGTTCGGACAGAAACACTCCAGCAGGGATTACACTAAAGAGGCTAATTGGGGAAAGAACATATTCAACAGTTCTTTTCCTGCTTCTTTGGTCGCTTATATGTCTGACAAGGGTGTGAGTCCGGTGTATCTTTGTGTGGATGAAGATAATAATTTGGTTCATAGGTATATCTCAGGAGCTGATTTGTACGGGATTGATCCTCTTTCAGAAGATGCGTTCTATAATTTTGAGTCAGGTTTTTCCGCATTTGAGAAGTATTACACCGGAGATCGCGAAAAGATAGATCTTGTCATGGTGAACCGTGCCACCAATGAGAGCCTT
>CAVIXF010000349.1:2104-3554 GCA_963646585.1 Candidatus Gastranaerophilales bacterium HUM_1
GTTGATTTGTTCTGCGGCTGCGGTGGAATGAGCAAGGGCTTTGAACTGGCCGGACATGATGTCTTGGCTGGGTTGGATAATTGGGACAAGGCGCTTGATGTTTACAGGGTGAATTTCAATCATCCGGTGATTAAGTCGGATCTGAATGACGTTGAGTCATCCGTTGTGGAAGTGGCTCGGTTTGAACCGGACATGATAATCGGGGGGCCTCCTTGTCAGGATTTTTCCTCCGCCGGCAAACGGGATGAGGATAATGGCCGGGGAAATCTGACTGTAAGTTATGCGAAAATCGTCACAGCTGTTCATCCAGAATGGTTCGTGATGGAGAACGTTGCCCGCATTGTCAAGACCAACAAATTGACGGAGGCCAAAAGAATATTCAAAGACGCCGGGTACGGAATGACCCAATATGTCCTTGACGCAAGTTTATGTGGTGTTCCTCAGGCGCGCAAGCGTTTTTTTATGATAGGGAAATTGGGCGAGGAGGATGGTTTCATGCTGCCATTCATCGAGAAGAACCTTGCGGCGAAGCCTTTGACTTTGGCTGAATATTTTGGAGACAGCATTGATTTTGAGTATTATTACAGGCATCCGAGAAGCTATGTCCGTCGTGGTATATTCAGCGTCCATGAGCCAAGCCCGACAATAAGAGGCGTGAACCGACCGATGCCTAAAGGGTATAAACTTCATCCCGGAGACCCTGTTAAGACGCTTGAAGGGGTGCGCCCTTTGACGACGGAGGAGCGTAGCCGTGTCCAGACTTTCCCGGAAGGCTTTGTGTTTCTGGGAAACAAGACGGATAAGGAGCAGATGATAGGCAATGCGGTTCCTGTCAACCTCGCTCGTTTCGTGGGGCGGGCGATAAATGAATATATTCAATACAAGGAAGAGTGTTTATCTCCTTTGCGGAAAAACGGGCGTGTGTCATACAAGGATTATTGGGAGAGGAACGAGGTCCAACTGGCTTTGTTTGATCCCGACCGCAATAAACTAAAGTGACAATCAGAAGTGTTGTTTTTATGAATATGAATCATCAACTGAATATCAAAACATTTGTGTTCAATTCGTTCCGGGAGAACTGCTACGTGCTTTGGGACGGGAAGGGGAATTGCGTTTTCGTGGATCCGGGGTGCTACTGGCCGGAGGAGTTCGCCCGGCTTAAGGAATTGGTGGAGGCTGAAGGGCTGACTCCGAAGGCGGTGTGGCTGACGCACGGGCATTTTGACCACGTGCACGGGGTGCTGAAGGTCGTGGCGGAGTATTCCGTGCCGGTGCTGATGTCGCCGGAGGACAAGGTGACTTTGGACAACAATCCGGCAGCTGTCAAGGAGTTCGGACTCACGGCGCACGATTCTTCCGAGATCCGGACGGTTGACATCCGGGACGGGGAGATTCTGGACACTCTGGAGGGTTCGCCTTTCCGGGTGATAACCACTCCGGGACACACTCC
>CAVIXF010000349.1:3564-4916 GCA_963646585.1 Candidatus Gastranaerophilales bacterium HUM_1
TTTCCGGGTTATAACAACCCCTGGACACACTCCCGGAGGAGTCTGCTACTACAGCGAGACGGACAAGGTCCTGCTCAGCGGTGACACGCTTTTCGCCGGGACGATCGGACGGTCAGATCTTCAGGGAGGGGATTATGATCGGTTGATAATCAGTGTTATGGACAAGCTTATGGGCTTGGCGGGCGATGTGGATGTACTTCCGGGGCACGGCCATCGCACCACGATCGCTGACGAACGGACTCACAATCCGTTTCTCCAGCCTTTCAACGAGCCGGAGGAGGATCCTGACTGGGACGGCGAAGGGATTGAGATAGACTCCGTCGGTCGCTGAACCTGTGGTTCGACAGGCTCACCAACCGTCGAAGTGACTATTGAGAATGATAATTGACGAACATAATAAATGCACATAGGAATAGCAGGCAACATAGGCAGCGGCAAGACCACCCTCACGAGGATGCTGGCCGCTCATTACGGATGGACACCGAAGTACGAGTCGGTGACCTACAACCCTTATCTGGAGGACTACTACAAGGACATCCCTCGCTGGTCGTACAATCTGGAGACATATTTCCTCGCCCAGAGATTCAAGGACGTGCTGGAAATAGCCAAGAGCAAGGATGTCATCATCCAGGACAGGACGCTTTTCGAGGGCGTGCACATCTTCGTGGCCAACAACTACGCCATGGGCAACCTCACAAAGCGCGACTACGAGACCTACATGGAACTCTTCAACGTGATGGCCGCCACCGTGCGCAAGCCAGACCTGCTGATCTACCTCAAATCATCGGTGCCTCATCTCGTGGCGCAGATCCAGAAGCGCGGCCGCGACTACGAGCAATCCATGAGCCTTGAATATCTCGGCGGTCTGAACGACCGTTACGACAAGTGGATTAGCGAATATGACGGAAAGGTCCTCACAATCGAGGCCGACAGTCTCGACTTCGAGAACCGCCCCGAGGACTTCGCCTCCATCACCGACCGCATCGACGCCGAACTCTACGGCCTTTTCCCGTTGGAAAAACAGCTTCTTAACTTACTCCCCGAAAGCCGTGAGGATTGAGGTAGGGGAGAGGGCAGATCCGTCGGATGAGAATGCACCCATGTCGTATGCTCCCCAGTTGCGGCTCGGCTTCTCGTAGATGGAAGGTCTCCATTTGCCGTCAACCTGCGGCTCCCAGTAGAAGACCCCGGCGCAGACAGACAGAGACTTCACTGAATTCATGAACTCCGTCATGCACTGCGTAGAGGCGGCAAGGCTGGATGCGGAGTTCTTCACGCCGACCTCACAGACCATCACCTTGCAGCCGTACTTGGCGGCCAGCGACTTTATGTTCAGAACCGCGGTGCTGTTC
>CAVIXF010000350.1:0-4685 GCA_963646585.1 Candidatus Gastranaerophilales bacterium HUM_1
GCGGGAGGCTTGGTCCTCAACCTCAACATCGATAGCTTCAACAACTATTCGAGCGGGGACATAACCGACCTCACGAACGAGATCATGGAAGTCGCGGGGAACTTCGTAAAGAGAAAAGGAGTGGTGTTCGGATGAGCTATTTTGTTTTCAACGGCGTTTCTAGTTCAACTCTAGGAATCAGGATTCAATCGAAGAACGTGTACTCGGCGCCGAAGTACGACGTAAGCCTCACTTCCATCCCTGGGAGGAACGGCGACATAGTCTCGGCCAACGGGAGGTTCAGCAACGTCTCGCTCTCATACACCTGCTTCGTCCCAGCGAAGTCGACAGCGGAGCTTTCGGAGAAAATAGCGGCGATAAAGAACTGGCTCTACAGGGAGCCGGACAGATACCACGATCTTACGGACAGCTACGACGCGAATTTCAAGAGAATGGCTATTTTCAATTCCAAGCTCGACATCGCGGATGAGGCAAGCAGGATAGGGGCTTTCACGGTCACATTCTCCTGCAAGCCTCAAAGGTATCTCATCTCAAGCCTGACAAGCGAAAGCCATACGGAGAGTTTCGCCGTTAATAACCCATATCCATTGAACGCAAGGCCATATATCAAGATTACTGGAACTGGAGATATAACCTTCATCATCCAAAGCGAGGGCAAGAACAAGGTCTGGACGATGACCGCGATAGGGCCGTACATCGAATGCGACAGCGAGCTCATGAATTTCTACAGGGGAACCGACCTCAAGAACGACAAGGTGACCGGAGACGGCTTCCCAGAGCTCCTTCCTGGGAGCAATGCGATTTCCTGGACTGGCAACGTGACGAAGGTCGAGATTGTCAGAAGGCTGGTGACGCTATGATACCTATTTTGTTTGAGGCGAACGCCACAAGTTTTACCACATTCGGCATCGGACCTCTTAGGGACGCGACGAGCTGCGAGGTGACGGAGGCGAGGAACGGCGAATACGAGCTCGTTTTGAAGTATCCGACTCGCGGTGATATGTTCTCTTACATCAAGAAGGAGCGAATCATCGTCGCGAAGCCAAATGACACTAGTAACAATCAGGCATTCAGGATTTACAAAATCTCGATCCCTATAAACGGCGAGATCACGGTAAACGCCCAGCATATCTCATACGATTTGGCGACGATCGGCGTGATGCCTTTCAGCCTGGAGAGCGCCACACCGACCCAGGCGATGGAGCAGGTGCTCGCACATGCTGTCATTCTTGCAAACTTTTCTTTTCAGTCTGATTACTCGACCGCGAAGGCATTCTCCGTGGAGAAGCCCGTGAGCGTCAGAAGCCTCATCGGCGGCTCGGCTGGCTCGCTCCTATCCAAATGGGGCGGAGAGTTCGAATGGGACAATTTCCTGATCAAACAGCACCAGCACAGGGGAAGCGACAACGGGGTGGTGATAGCCTACGGGAAGAACCTCACCAAGCTTCAGCACGAATCCGACATCACCGACGTCTACACGCACATCCTGCCTTACGCAGTATCGACAGACGAAGAAGGGACGGAAACGGTCATAACTTTGGCAGAAGCCGTGCTGCCTTTGACATCGACCATTCTGGTGAACGGAAAAACCTACATCAAGGATTTCACGGAATCGTTCGAAGATGGCGAAGCGGCAACGGAGGAATCGCTCAGGGGAAAGGCGAAGGAATGGATAAAGAGCCATCCGCTCGGCGTGGAGGATCCTAGCCTCGACGTTTCCTTCGAGCCATTGTGGAATCAGGCGGAATACGCGGCCATATTCGAGAGACTTTCGCTCTGCGACACAGTGAGGGTCAACCACTCGATTCTCGGCATCACGGCCAAGATGAAGGTGGTGAAAACCGTCTATGACTCGCTTGCGGAGAAGTACAAGTCCATAACGCTAGGAACGCTCAAGGCCAACCTCGCCACGAAGATAAACGACCTTGAGGATACGGTTAACCAAACCCAGAAGGAAGTGGACAGATTCCCGCTTTTGCTGAATTCGGCCATATCCAACGCGACGAAGCTCATCACCGGCAACAAAGGCGGGTGCGTCGTCCTCCATTCAAGCGCGGAAGACGGCAAGCCTTACGAGCTACTCATCATGGACAATGACGAGATAACGTCGGCGGTAAACGTCTGGAGATGGAACCTCGGAGGCCTCGGATTCTCAAGCCACGGGTACAATGGGCCATATGAGACGGCGATCACCTCAGACGGCTCCATAGTCGCGAACTTCATCACCTCGGGGACTTTGATGGCGAACATCATCAAGGCTGGCGTTTTGCAGAGCTTGGACGGCTCTTCCTATTGGAACATCGAGACTGGCGAGATAAAGATAAAAGCCTATGCGACATCCGCCGATTTAAGCGAGCAGACCGAGAGGATAGACGGCATCGAAGAGCAGAGGATGTACAGGCTCGTGATCTCCTCGAGCAACGGGAACATCTTCAAGAACGGCGAGATATCCACGGTCCTTTCGGCAATCGTCTATTCGTGGGACGAGGACATCACCGAGAGCCTCGACGACAACCAATTCATATGGACGAGGGTCTCAAGCGACTCCGACGACGATCTGATCTGGAACCAGAGGCACGCCGGAGGGACGAAGGAGATAACGATAACAAGCGATGACGTCAGGGTAAGGGCTACCTTCTGCTGCGACCTCATCGACACGACGACAAGAGAAAGCCTACTTTGATTTTTTGGAGGAAACAAAACATGTCAAAAGCACAGGGACAATTCACGATCATCGACTACAACGATGCGCTGACCTTGACGGGCTACATCGGCTCGAACCTGGCCAAAACGCAGATGTACAATCCGGACAACGGCTCTTATACGCCCGACTGGACCTCGACCAACTTGGTCCTCACGCCTTCGCTTTACGTCATCGGCACGACAACCGACCAAATCACGAGCGCCAACGTCACGAGCGTCAAGTGGTACGAAGGGACAAGCATGACCGCCATCACGGCAAACGACACCTACGGGCTTTCGGGATCAAAATCGCACATTCTCACAATCAAGAAGAACGTGCTTGCAGGGCTTCCTGGCAAGGACTACAAGTGCGTCATCACCTACAAGGACGACTCGACGGGACTTGAGCTCACACATCCGCTTTCCATTACATTCTCAAGGGTGGTCAACGGCGGTGGCATCGTAGATTTGCTTGTCACGACCCCCGCAGGAAACGTGTTCAAGAACAGCGAAGTCGCGTCATTGACCGCAAAGGCGGAGCTTTGGAGAGGCTCGTCCGTCGACGCCACGAATGTCACATACAAGTGGGCTAAACAAGACAGCTCCGTCACGAGCTCCTCGAGCACCGGTTATGACGCGGATTTCGGTGTTGGTTGGTACAAGCTTTCGGATACCACAGGAAAATACACTGGAACAGCGACTGCAACGATCACCATTTACGCAGCAGCAGTGGACAGCTTCGCAGTGTTCAAGTGCTGCGCCAAGGATACCGACTCCTCATCCTCGACCTACAACTCGAAGTTCTACGACGTCGCCTCCTTCATAGACAACTCCGATCCGCTTCAGGTAATCATCACCTCGACGGGCGGGGACGTGTTCAAGAACGGCGTCGGCTCCACGACCTTGAGGGCGGTGGTCTATCAGGCGGGAGTCGAGATCGACAACACGGGAACAGGCACCTACACATGGACGAAATACAACAAGGACGGCGCAATCGACACCTCGTGGGGCACATCGGGCAAGAAAAGCGGAAAGACATTGTCTGTCGGAACCAGCGACGTCGCCACGAAAGCCACGTTCATGGTGGAAGTCACGATTTCTTAGGAAGGAGGGAAAAGGATGCGATCACAAGCCCAATACACGATTCATTCGCTGAACGACATAGTGACCTCTGCGACCGCTCCCTCAAGCCCATACAAAGGCCAGGTCTGGCAGGACACCTCCGCAAGCCCGCCCACGATGAAGGTCTGGAGCGGCAGCGAGTGGAAGGAGCAGAACGGGACCGACGCGATAAAGACAAACGTCACGGACCTCACCACGAAAGCCAACACGCTCGAAACCAACCTTAGTGGGCTTACAAGCGAGGTATCTTCCGTCAAAAGCAGAGTGACGACGGTGGAAGACGGGCTGGGCGACGTCGAGGAGACCGTGGAGACATTGAGCAGCGACGTCTCGACCCTGCAGCAGACATCGACCGAGATAAAGGCGAGCGTGTCGAATAAAGTTGATCAGACCTACGGCAGCAGCTCGTCCTCGTTCGGCTGGAGCCTGAAATCGAGCGGCTTCTACATCTATTCCAACGCATCGACCGTCGCGAAGATAACGAGCTCGGGGCTTGAGGTGAGCGGCAAGATAACCTCTTCAAGCGGGAACATAGGCGGGTTCTCGATCGACCACAACAGCCTTTATGTCGGGAATTGGGGCGAAGACGATTCGGCCATGCTGTGCACGGGAACGGCGACGGCGAAGTCGATAGGCGGCTCTTTGTCAATCAACGGCTGGGCGATGACGGCCGGTGCGAAGTTCGGCGTCACGAAGTCCGGCGATCTTTACGCGAGCAACGTCTCCGTCACGGGAACGGTCAACGCGAACTCGGGAAGCTTCTCGAACTGCGAGATCGGCGACACATGCGACATCTACGGCTATGTCTACATGACGGGCAGCGAGTCGGTGAAGTTCTACGGCTCCAAATGCACGATGAGCTACGAGACGTGGATAGGCGG
>CAVIXF010000351.1:0-4391 GCA_963646585.1 Candidatus Gastranaerophilales bacterium HUM_1
CTCCCATTGATGGTACAAATCCCGATTACGAGAAGTTATCGTACAGAATGCTCTCAGGCTGCACTCCGAGGCTGTCAAGCAGCTTGTTGACGGAAGCCACCATCATAGGAGGGCCGCACATGAAGTACTTGATGTCCTCCGGAGTCTCGTGGTTCTTGAGATAGGTCTCGTACATCACATTGTGGACGAAACCGGCCGTGTACTTGACTCCGGCGGCGTCTGCCGCAGGATCAGGACGGTCAAGAGCCAGATGGAAGTGGAAGTTAGGGAACTCCTTCTCGATCTCGGCGTAGTCCTCAAGGTAGAACGCCTCGACAAGGCTGCGGGCGCCATAGAAGAAGTGTACCTCACGCTTTGTCTTCAGAGTCTTGAAGAGGTGCATGATGTGGCTGCGGAGAGGAGCCATGCCGGCGCCACCTCCCACGAAGATATATTCCTGAGAATCAGGATCATTCTGCGGAAGGAGGAACTCTCCGAACGGACCGGAGATCCAGACCTTGTCGCCCGGCTTGCGGGTGAAGACGTAGGATGAGCCGACTCCCGGAGGCACAGGCAGCATCTTGAACACGCCCTTAGGCTGACTCCTGTCAAACGGAGGAGTCGCGATGCGGACGTTAAGCTTGATGATGTCGCCCTCGGCAGGGTAAGAGGCCATTGAGTAGGCCCTGATCGTAGGCACATCGTTCTTCGCCTTGATGCCGAAGAATCCGTACTTCTCCCAGTCCGCCTTGTAGATGTCATCGACATCGATGGTCGAGAAATCAAGGTCGTAGGCAGGAATGTCGATCTGGATGTACTCACCGGACTTGAAATCGAGGTGAACCCCCTCCGGGAGCTTCACTGTGAACTCCTTGATGAAGGTGGCCACGTTCTTGTTGGAGATGACCTCGCACTCAAGTTTCTTGACGCTGAGGGTGGACTCCGGAACATGAATCTTGATGTCCTCCTTGATCTTCACCTGACAGCCGAGCCTATAGCCTTCCTTGATCTGTCTGCGGCTGAAGAAGCCGGTCTCGGTAGGAAGGATGGTTCCGCCACCCTCCAGCACCTGAACCTTGCACTGGCCGCAGTTGGCCTTTCCGCCGCAGGCGGAAGGAAGGAAGATTTTCTGGTCGGCGAGAGTGTGCAGAAGGTCACTGCCCTGAGGGACATCCAGAACCTTCTTGCCGCCATTGATGTCGATCTTGACGGTACCTTCCGGTGTGAGCTTGATCTTGACATAAAGAAGCAGCGCCACCAGAATCACTGTCACAAGCACAATTGTGATTATTGATGAAATTATTGTTGTAAACATGTTTACTGCCTCCTTACATTAGATTGTCAGTCCCATGAAGGTCATGAAGGCCATGGCCATGAGACCCACGGTGATGAATGTGATTCCGATGCCGCGAAGACCGGCGGGAATCCTCGAGTATGACATTTTCTCCCTGATAGCGGCGAGGGGGACGATGGCGATGAACCATCCAAGACCCGAGCCGAGGGAGTAAACGGTCGCCTCACCGAGGTTCACGAAGTCACGCTGCTGCATGAAGAGCGAGCCACCGAGGATGGCGCAGTTCACGGCGATCAGCGGCAGGAATATTCCCAATTCTGAATATAGAGCCGGAGCGAACTTCTCCACGATCATCTCCACAAGCTGAGTGATGGCCGCGATCACCGCGATGAAGGTGATGAAGCTCAGGAAGCTCAGGTCAACGTCCGCCAGCGACGGGCTGATCCATTTCATAGCCCCGGGATTGAGGATGTACTGGTTCAGCAGGTAGTTGATCGGCAGAGTTACCAGTAGGACAAACACGACAGCCACACCAAGACCGGAAGCCGTCTTCACGTTTTTCGATACCGCCAGGTATGAACACATACCGAGGAAGTAAGCGAAAATCATATTGTCAACGAAAATTGACTTTACGAATAAGCTAAGATATTCCATAATTCCTGTGTGTCAGTTGTTATTTTTCCTGAAGGTCTTTCTGGATGCTCCTCTGGATCCACACGATGCAGCCGATAAGAATCAGCGCCATCGGAGGGAGGATCACAAGACCGTTGTTGACATAGCCGGCCGCATAGAAGCTTTCCGGGATGATCCGCGCGCCGAAGAGGGTGCCGGAGCCGAAAAGCTCACGGAAGAAGGCCAGCACAATAAGGATGAGCGCATAGCCAGCGCCGTTCGCCAGACCGTCAATGAGCGACGGAATCGGCTTGTTGCACAGACCGAAGGCCTCGATTCGTCCCATGACGATGCAGTTTGTGATGATCAGGCCGACATACACCGAGAGCTGGGTCTCGATGCTGTACGAGTAAGCCTTGAGGAACTGGTCCACAAGGATGACCATAAGCGACACCACTACCAGCTGGATGATGATTCTCACCCTGTTAGGAATGGAGTTTCTCATCATTGAGACAACGAAGCTGGACAGTCCGGTGACGATCATCACCGAAAGTCCCATCACGAAAGCTCCCTTGAGCTGTACGGTGACGGCCAATGAGGAGCATATTCCGAGAATAAGGACAGTTACAGGATTGCCCTTGAAAATCGGATTCAACAATGTTTCCTTAAGTTTTTCGTTCATATCATTTCCTCCTCATTATTCCTCGTTAACAGGTTGGTCACACTGGGTTCCGCAAGCCTCGGAGGCCTTTGTGGAAGACAGGTACGGCTCGTAGGCGCCCAGCCATCCCGCGATGGCGACACCGAGAGCCTTGCTGGTGATGGTCGCGCCGGTGATCGCGTCAACGGCATTCTTCTGTCCGGCAGGTGCTCCTCCTTTGACGACCTCGAAAGGAACCTTGGCTCCGCTCTTGTCCACCGCGGTGAAGTCAACAGACTTGCCTTCGAACTTGGCCCTGAAACTAGGGTCATCCTTGATCTTGGCTCCAAGACCAGGGGTTTCGCTCGCATGGTCGAAATAAGTTCCGCGGATGGTGAGGTCATCGTTAAGGGCTATGTAGCCCCAGATCGGTCCCCAAAGACCAGCTCCGTAGCAAGGCACGACCGTGATGGTCTCGCCGTCCTTCTCAAAGATGAAGACAGGCAGGGCGATCTTGTCTGTGTTACCGGCCTTTATGTACTTGTCCTGAGCTTTCAGCTGACCTGTTGTGTAGATCTCACTCTTGTCCTTGTTCAAAGAGCCGGTCTGGCTGCCGTCAGCCCCGATGATGATCGAGGACTTCACACACTTGACATATTCCTCAAGCACCCTGGTGTTGCCCATAGCCGCCAACTCGCTCTTCTCGAAGAACTTGGCGGCAGCAAGCATCTGGCTGATGGTGTCCGCCTTGACGTTCTCGTCCTGTTTCGGGGCGAGGGCGAGGGACGCGAATGCGAGGATCGCCGCGACAAGAGCCACGACAACTGTCGTGTAGATTATCGTATATGCATTACCGTTAGTATTCATATTCATTGATAATTAAGCGATTGTGACCTTATTTGCTCTTTTCTTCACAGCGCGGGAGACCACAATGTGGTCAATCAGAGGAGCGAACGTGTTCATCAGGAGAATCGCCAGCATCATGCCTTCGGCGTAGCCAGGGTTGAACAGTCTGACGACAACGCACAGGGCTCCCACCAGGAAGCCGTAGATCCATTTGCCGGTCTCGGTCTGCGCCGAGGTGACAGGGTCGGTGGCCATGAAGACTGTACCGAACGCGAAGCCGCCCATGACGAGCTGGTAGTACGCCGGAACGTCAGTCGCTCCGCCGATGTTGCCAAGCCAGCCTATGAGAAGCGCTCCCGCTACAGATGAGACCATGATCTTCCAGCTTGCCACACCTGTCCAGATGAGGATGACGGCTCCGATGAGGATGGCGATGACCGAGGTCTCTCCCACAGAACCCGGGATTGTTCCGGCGAACATGTTCCAGAAATTGAAGCCGGCGTTGTTGATGGCTTCAAGAGCGCCCTGACCGTCAGCTAGATAGGAAAGAGGCGTCGCTCCCGAAATGGCGTCAGCACCGCAGCGCGGAGCCACCCATACCTCGGATCCGGACATTGAGCTCGGATAGGAGAAGAACAGGAACGCGCGGCAAAGCAGGGCCGGGTTCAGGAAGTTCATTCCGGTGCCGCCGAACACTTCCTTGCCGAATATGACCGCGAAGGCCACGGCGATGGCGAGCATCCAGAGCGGAACGTCCACAGGGACGATCAGCGGGATGAGCATTCCGGACACGAGGTAGCCCTCGTTGACCTCCTCGCCCTTGATCTGGGCCGAGGCGAATTCGATTCCGAGACCTACGATGTAGGAGACGAGATAGAGAGGGAGAACCTTGAGAAGGCCCCAGAAGAACTGGTTCCAGAATCCCGGAAGGTCTCCGACAGCGAGATTGTGCTGGTAGCCTACGTTCCACATGCCGAACAGAGCGGCAGGCACGACAGCCAGCACGACAATGATCATGAT
>CAVIXF010000352.1:0-4215 GCA_963646585.1 Candidatus Gastranaerophilales bacterium HUM_1
CTCTCCGGACGCGCCGCAGTAGAACTCGATGCCGGCGGCCCAGACAATATGCCGCGTCTGCGGCCCGCGGTCGCCCTTTTCCCCTTTCTCGGGGTCAGGCTTGTACGCGATTCTGGTTATCTTCCTCAACATATTCCCGTTATTATCAGCGTTACGTCCCCTCCGACCTGCGCGGCATGTGAGAGGAGGGCGGTGAACGAGCTTCCGCCGTCCTGCGAGGCTATCGCGTTCCCGGCCGCATCTGTCAGGAGATAATAAAAAGTGAATCCCGAGACCTCAGTCCCTGTCGCCCTCTTGTACACTTTCGGACGGTAGATTATGGACTTCTGCGCGGAGGTCAGCTCCTCCGGGACGCTCGCCCCCGCGCTGTCAGTAGGGTTGGGGTAGATGATCAGGATGTCCGTCTCGTCGCAGACCTCCAGAACGGCGGCCGAGGTCTTCCCGCCGCAGGTCATCTCGCACCTGTACAGCTCGCTCGAGTTGATGTCCGCGGCGGTTATCGTTATACCCTGCGAGGTGGCGCCGGTGGCGACCCATCCGTCCGCGCCGTCGGCCACCTTCATCTTGTACCACTTGTACGTCACCCCGGAGGTTTTCTCTACCCCTCCGAGCAGGAAGTGGGCGGTCGCCGTGAGCAGTGCGGTCGAGTCGTCGATGACCCCTCCGTTGTTTATGGTGACGTAACCCAGACACGCCTCGCCGTCCGTCTGCTCGATGGAGACCTCGATGGAGGCGGACACAATGGACGAGAAACCTGTGTTGACCGATCCCTTGAACTCGATGGTGTCCGAGTCGATGTTGCCTGCGGAGGCGATCTCCTTCAGTATGGTCAGGGTCGGCACGGTAAACCCGTCCACCGTCTTCGTCTCGCTCTTGAATGTCCCGGCCGCGATGCTGCCCATAGCGGTGTTCAGGCCGGACGCGTCGAAGGATATCTCCTGCCCGTTGTAGCTCCATACCGTCCCGGACGCGGTCGGCGCGACACGCGCCGCCTTCAGCGAGCTCCTGACCACCGGGTAGATGCAGGGCTTGTTCGCGGCGAACGACGGGGTGACCGTGTTGTTCACGCTCGTGATGAACTGCTTCAGCGGAAAGGTGCTGCGCAGCGTGCATGTCAGGGTGTCGCCCTGACGCACGTATTTGATGGTGGTTTGTCCTTTTACTTCGCTCATATTGTTCAGTATTATTTGTTCAACTCTTGCCTGGCCTCACCGGCGGTCAGGACTTCCCCTCCCAAAGCTTCGACCTTTGAGCTGAAATCCGCATCCGGGCCATAGGTCTGAAGGTCGCTCTCGTTGATGATGACATATGCCCCGTCCGGGGTCCTCATCCGGAATCCGGCGATTCCGATGTCCTCCGCTTTCGCAGCGGGTATCTTTGCGTATAAGTATCTCATATCCCTAAAGTGTCAGTATCGTTCCGTTCTCGCATATCGCCGTGTCCCCGTCGCAGAACGCCCCCAGAGGGTCGAACCCGTCGACCTCGAGGGCGACGTCAGACGCGTTCTCGAACTCCGCCGCGGGTATCATTATGCTCTCCCCGTAGCCGAGGACTGTCCATTCCGCCCCGTAGACGGCGCGTCTTATCAGCCATCTGATGTGGAAATGCTCCGAGGGATTCCCGACCACTTCCCTCCCGACGGTGACCACACACTCGTTCTTGACCTTCTCGGCGTTCGGGGACACCTCCACGCCGCCGTGCACGAAATGCTCGAAGTCATAGTCAGGATAACGTCTCACAACCATCGTTTCGGCCGTAAGGCAGTCAGATGTAGGGGATGCCGGAAGGGACTCCCCCGGAAGCGCATATTCCACCTTGCAGGCAATCTTCACCTGCCCGTCGACATAGCGCGGGTCAACGGTCAGCGTGTCAGTGTCCTGTCCGCTCTCGTAGAAGAGGTCCTCATCGGGATCGATCAATGTCTCAACCCCGTCAATCGTCTTGTACCACCAGTAGGCCGCCTTGCACCTGTCGGCATCCGGGGCGGCTCCGCCGAGGAGCAGCGTGGCCTTGACCGTCCGCACCCCCGAGTCGGTGACCGGGTTGAACACGAAGCTCGCCGGCTTGTCGAGTGTCAGCGTGGCGGCCTCCGCCAATGAGAGTGTCGAGAGCGTGGCCGTCGCCTGTATGCGCAGCACCTTGCCGCTCCGCGCGTCCGGGTACGACGCGGTGAACACAAGCACCTTCGGGTCAAGATAGGCTATGTTCTTGGTCACGGTCAGCGTGCCGTCAGAAGCCACGGAGTAACCCTCCGTGGCGGCGGTGATGAGAAAGCGTGACAGCTCCCCTGTGACATACGCCCCGTCGGTTATCTGCCCGAGCATGTCCTGAGGTATCTCGTACCACAGGATTCCCGTCAGGGACACCTCCCCGTTCCCGATGATGCCGTCCGGGTCGCTCACATATACCGCCGGGCGGATGACCAGAGGGGTCAGGCTCCTGTCCGGCACATACTCGCCCGTCTCCGCGCAGTGGGTCTGCGTGAGACTGCCTCCACGGACCAACATCATCGTGGAGATGTTCAGCGGATTGTATACAATCCCTATTCTTTTGGTCTTTCTCATATGCTTTTCAAATGCCTTTCAAATGTCAGATCACCACTTCCGCCTCCACGCTCTCCGCCCCGTCCCTCACGTATGCCCTGCAGACGAACTTCCCGGACAGTCCCGGCAGATCCTCCTGCGTGAGGGCGACGCTCCTCCCGCATCCGGCGTGGTCCGTGTTCCAGACCCCGTCCGCCACAGCGTCCCCGGTGTCCCTCGACCACGACCAGTCAGCGTCGAGGATCTCATCCGTTATGTCCGTAACGCCTCTGCGGACAGCAGCCGTAAGGGTGGTGTCAAGGTTCCCGTAAAGGAACACCTCACCCGCCGAGCTCTCAATCAGCAGCTCAAGGGTCGTGTCCCCGGCCACAAGGAGCCAGTCCGTGGAGTCATACCGCGGCTCGGCCGGGGTCCCTTCCACCAGACACCTGTACTTGCAGGACTTATGATAGACCTCATCCTGATATTCCACATTGCAGAGATACGGGCTGTCCGGAGACTCCGCCCACAGACCGCGGTCGCGGATCGTCTTCACGATGGATCCCGCGCTGTCCAGCTGCACGAAGTTCCTGGCCAGGACTGTGTCGAGATACATCGAGGGACGCTTGCCCAATGGCAGCGCCTTCGGTATAAGGGCATCCGGGATGGCGCCTATGATCAGCTTGTAGTGCGTCGGCAAAATCATGTACTGGTCGACTCCGTCAAGCAGCGCTATCCTCTGCTCCGGGGAGGAGAAATACTGGCTCCTCTGCCTTTCCGTCTGCGTGAAATTGCCATACCTGGCGATGTTCATGTACGGGACCGGGGCGGCGTTCTTTCCTCCGGGGACGGCGTCATCGGAGCCAAGCACTATCCTCACGGTCCTCGCCGCCTGATCCACCGATGTGACCCTGAAATATGATGTCACGAATCCTCCGCCGCTGTTGTAGTGGCCCCTGCAGATGTCATCGACATCCAGCTCTATGACATCCCCGTCCTCCACCTGCATCGTAAGGATATAGGCGCTTTCGCTTCCCTCGTCAGCGGCGACTCCGGCGACGGTCCCGCCCTCCGTGTTCCACATCTCCCCGCCGGTCACACGGACCTTGTTGTAGATGAGCTGCGGAACCTTAAGGAATGACCTCAATGTCAGGGACGACATCTCTGCGGATCCATCAGACCCAATCTTCCAACCGGCGCCGGTCTCAATGCCCTGCGCGAAGTCCGGGGAACCTACAATCCCGGCTATGACACGGGCGAACTCCACGATGTCTTCCTTTCTGACTGGCTGGTCAAGATAATCCCCGAACATGTTGCCGGCCCACTTTTCCGAATCCTTTGAAAGATCTGATTCCAAAGAATGGGCGGATTCATCGGAATATCCCGACTTCGCCTTCTCGGTGACGGTGCTGACACTCCCGTCCTCCTCGTTCTCCTTCGGGTGTGTAAGGTTGATGTATCCGTCATTGTCGGTGGTTATCTGGTCAAGATACGGAAGGTTCTTATGGGTATGACCGTCCCCGGAGACAACGGAATCCGCGCCGCCGTTCTGAATGACGGACACGGCCGCCCCGGAGGAGGATCCTCCGAGTTCCCTCAGCCTCCTGCTTCGAGGTCTCGCCGTCCGGTTGGTCGTTTTCTGTATATATTCCTTCGCCATGGTCATCCCTCCTTCCCCTCATATTCGTCCGGA
>CAVIXF010000353.1:0-4166 GCA_963646585.1 Candidatus Gastranaerophilales bacterium HUM_1
CTTACGAGCATGGATTTGATGGTCATAGGGATGGCTCCCACATAGGCTGTCTTCTGCCACTTGTAGTAAGTCTCCATCGTGAGGGCGGGGTTGTAGGCGCCGGCGCAGCAATAAGAGTAGTCGAAACGCCATTTGTCGGCAAGCCCCGAATGTGTCTCAAGGTACTTGTGGACTGCAAGTGCGCTGCTTCCTCCCTGTGAGCATCCGAGAACGTACATCTTCCAGTCATCCTCCATCTCTCCGCTGCCATACTTCTTCCATACGGCGATTCCGGCTTCCAGCGCATCGATGGAATTCTTGGCCGTAAGTTCGTGATTGAGGTACGGATGAACCTTGTCCTTTGTGCGGCCATAGCCTATGTAGTCCGGCATGATCAGCAGGTTGTCGCCCAGAACCATCATCTCCATCTTGCCATTGTTGGAAGGGGCCTCGGCATCCTTCGTGATGGTGTAGTGCTCGAAAAGGTAGAGATTGTCCGGGTCAAGATTGTGCCAACCGAAAAGCCAGTACTGTCCCCAGGCAACTATGCCGGAAAGGATTATGTCGTCTCCGTTCTGGTCTGTCGAGCGGTAGTAATACGTGTAGCTGATGGTTCTCATCGAGAGTCCGTTGGCTCCCGCATCGAGTTCCTTGGCAAGAGCCTCTTCACGTTTCGTGGCCTGCGCAAGGATTATCTCTCGGAGTTCTTTGCCTTCTTCATCAGAATTGGAGCCGTCCTTGCCGAATACTTCATCGGCCATCTCTTCCACGGTGGAATACTTGGGACCGGCCGCATCTACCTCGAAGAAGACTTCCTCCCCGTCATCAGTCGGGTTCTCTTTCTGGCAGGACGGAAAAATCAGCGTCCCGAATACGGCCAGGGCCGCAAAAAATCGATTGAATTTCATCTTTTTAAAATTGATTTTTTAGTTGTGATTTACTTGTTTGTTTATTTCATCACGATGAATTCGCCCACGCTCGTCTTGCAGAGGTTGCCGAACATCGATGAATTTTCTATGAACACGTGCGAGCCGAGAGTGTGGGTGTAGAGATATTCATAAAGTTCCTTATAAGTCTGACCGGGATTTTCCGTGAGTGCGCTCACGAGATTGTTCGAGAAACGGTCGCTCATCCATATCCCCATCTCCGCCGAGTGGAAGTCGGCGAATGAATATTCGTTCCCTGCCGCGCTGGCGATGCCCAGAACCCCCGGAATATCTTTCGTCTGAAGGGCCATGTTCCTTGAATAACAAGGCTCGAACAGGAGGAGCATCTTGCGGTAACGCTGTCCGGAGTTCATCTCCTGAAGCATCTGTCGCAAATCCCCGTCAGTGAAGATGCCGTTGTCCCTCCACACGAAGCCGTCATACTTCTTGCTGCGCTTCAGACAACCGTGCCCGCTCCAGAACACGAGGACGTCGCTGCGATCGTCAGTGTCAAGCACAATTGGCAGATGGGCGCTTCTCCGGCCGAGGAAAATGTCTCCGATGTCGCTGACGGAAAGGCTGTCGGTGTTGTAGTCTATCACCGCTCCTTCGTACAGATCCTCTCCGGAAGTTGAACAGCGCACCTGCCCGGGGGTCATGTTGTTCCCGTTGTCGGCGATGTCGTCCGAAAGGATGAGGATGATGTGGTCGTCATCCCAACCGAAGTTCTTCAGCATGCGGTACACGTTCAGCACGTCGGCCTGATGGCGGTAATTGTCCCAGCCGTTCGACCCCTGGACCAGAACCGCGTAACTCTCATTCAGCTCCTTGTAGGTCACCTGGGAATCCTTGTCCTCGATGTTCTCCGTCACCTTAGCCTTCCAGTTCCACGAGGCCATCGTCGAAGTGGTGCGCTTGCTGCCGTCTGAGCTTCTGTAGTCTATGGTGAGGAACCTTCCGTCATAGACGAGCCAATGCACATAGGTCCCGTGCACCAGGCTTGTAAGGGCTTGCTCGTCAAAAAGCAGAGATCCGCTTGCTCCCACCGGTATGACATAGCCCATGTCATTCTGTAACAACGCCAGAAAATAGCTAAGGTCCAGTTCGTTCCACATCAGGCTCTCGCTCGTGCCATAGGAAGTTATGCGCCGGAGGATCTCATTGGCGTCATCGGACGTGTCGCAGAATTCCTTTACGAAGGCGGTAAGGCCGGCAAGCAGCGCCG
The DNA here is from genome assembly GCA_963646585.1 of Candidatus Gastranaerophilales bacterium HUM_1. GTDB lineage: Bacteria > Bacteroidota > Bacteroidia > Bacteroidales > UBA932 > Cryptobacteroides. The sequence goes on from CAVIXF010000353.1 coordinate 2,131, forward strand.
CATCGTACACCTGGGCCTCCCCTCCGACGGGAGCGAATCCGAAGCGCTCATCATAGGCTACCTGAAAACCTGTGGCCGGATCCGAGTACGGTGCCGCTCCCTCCGCTCCCTCCGCCAATTCTCCGAGTTCCAGCAGATAAGGCGAAAACGCCCCGTTGGTGAACAGAATGCGCGGAGCCGAATCTCCGATGGATTTTCTCACTTCGAGTACGGTCTGTGCGTCACGGGCGGAACGGGCGGCACACACCAGACAGTCGGTCCCCGAAGAAAGGACGGCACGGGCCTTCGCCTCAAGGTCATCCGTATATTGCAGAGTGTTTTCCGGCAGGAGTTCCAGACCGAGTTCGGTCGAAAGGAAAGGGACCCATTCGAAGAAAGTCTTCCCGTAGTCATTGTCGGGAGTAAGCAAGGCGATGCTCTTGGCCCCGTATTCCCAGGCTTTTGCAAGCATGACCTCGCTTTGGCTCACGTCAGTTTCGCAAAGCGACCACAGAAAAGGTTTCTCCGCCTTGTCCCCCGACTTGGTCAGGGCATAGCGGCGTATGACGTCCTCGCTTGAGGCGTACGGCACGATCAGCGGCAGATTGGCGGTCTTGCAGGCCCGGGCGAACACGTCCACGTGCTCGTTGCGGAACGGCCCTATCACCATCAACATGTCTTTCCGGGAAGTGATGGCGGAGGCGAGAGCGTCGAGATCCTCTGCATCTTCGTCATACCATTCCACGTCAAGATCCACGATTGTGCCGCCCTCTGTTTCCAGAAGAGATTTCTGTGCTTTGCGCAGATTCTCAAGGGCGAATTCCACGGTGTTCTTGAACCGCATTCCGTACTCGCCCGTTTCGCTCAGCGGAAGCACGGCCGCAACCTTGTAGGTCTTTGTCTGTATATTGGAAATATAAACAAACTTGTCTCTTGCGCAGGAAACGAGCGCGAGGCAGGCCGCCAGGAGCAGCCCCGGAAGAGGCGATGCGAAGAATCTTCTAATTGTTTTCATATTCCTCCTCCACTTTGATGGCCTCTTCGTGAAAACTGTTCGCCAACTCCGTAATTCCGTACCCGGCATATTTGCCCGCAACAAGCACCTCGGTATAGCCTGATTTCAGCCCCAGCGACATGGTCCGGGGCATATCTTCTCCGTCTCCCCAACGGGTGATCCACATCTGCATAACCGAGTCCATGTATTTCAACACGGAAAACGGCACGTCTTGAGAATAGTGCTGCATGTTCCAGTCAACGCCGACCGTGCGAAACCTGCCCGGGTTTTCGCGGTTGTATCTGTAGAACCCCTGACAGGTGCCTCCGCACAACGGAAGTACGAGGTCGTATTTCCCGTCTATTTCATAGGACATCCTGTAAGCGCTGTCGGCCATATCATAGCCCCCTGATGTCTCCGAAAGGAAGATATCCGCCACATTGATGCTTTCATCGCTTTTCTTCAGACCGGCGGAGAACCCTCTGCTCATTTCCGCAAGGGCGTCCTCGTTCGGATTGGCTGAGACGACCAGGACGTTGGAAAGATTCTCAAGCCACTGTCCGGCCAATCTGCCGGCTTGATAATAGACTCCGTACTGCGGCAGTCTGACTGAATGGATCGGCAGTGTGAGGTCTGAACTCTCGACCAGAAGATAGTCCACGTTGGCCGTGTCATCCAGCAGATCATCGTATTTGTGAACGTATGGTTCAAGATTGTCATTGGCGAGCACCATCAGGATGCGGCGTCCCATATCCACTGCCGGGAAATCCACGAACAGGTAGTCGAGAACCTGCTCCATGCTGCTCTCATCCGTCGGAAGGTTGATCAGGGACAGTGTCATACCGTTCTCGGACGCTCCTCGGACGACCCCTCTGTAGACGGAATCTATGTAGCCGTTGTCACCGAGAGAACCCTCCTTGCAGACGAAATAGATGATGGGGGGGTGGCTTCGGGCTGCTCTTCTATATAGGTGGTCTTCGCACAAGAAAAAATCATGGCGAGACCCGAAAGGCAGAAAAATATTTTCCCAAGTGGCTTCATATGCCGGTACAAACACTACTAC
>CAVIXF010000354.1:0-4031 GCA_963646585.1 Candidatus Gastranaerophilales bacterium HUM_1
CCGTAGAGCGGATTGGGAGCTGCTTTTTCCAATGCCTCATCATCGAGGATGGCATCCGTCAGTATCTTCACAAATTCTGCAGCATTCTTTTTTACTTCGTAGTTGTGATGCATGAATTGCACAAGGTCACAGAACTTCAAGCTGACACCCTCCTTTCCGATGTAGGCACTTATATAGGCAGATGTAGGCAAACCTACGAGTTCTGAAAGTCCCGTTTTCTATAATTAAAAGCGTGATGTGGCAAGCGGAACGCATCTCCCGTGCGAAAGCCAAAATGCCTTAAATTATATTATACCACAAAACAACGCAAAAGTCTATAAAAATTTGTGAACGCGAAACTTATTTCTTTCAAGCCGTTCTAACTTTGCGATTGCGAGTGGTATGAACCGTCTCTTGATGCATCGACCGATCACCGATGGCTCACATCACCTGACGGACAACTGAATATCCCAACAGCGATCTGATGAGCAAGAGAGCTGCAATCCCGGAATGGAGGGAACTCCTACAGGACTGCGGTCAGTTTACTATTGCCATTTTTGCGCTGTACCCGCGAGAAGCCTCCATTCCCAACACGAATGGAGGTTTTTCCAATGATTATCAAGTACAAGTTTTCAACCGGCGAGGTGACGGAGGTCGAGGTCTCGGAAGAGATCGGTACCGTCATCCTGAATTCACGGCGTAAGGAACACGCAGGCAACGAGCGCCATCGTTATCACACAGCATTTTCGCTCGATGACATGGGTTATGAGGACAAGGACTACTTCTCCGCTGCGGACAATCCCGAAAAGGTGTTCATGCAGAAGGAGTTCACCAAGAAGCGCGAGGCAATGCTCTCGCAGCTTACTCCCGTGCAGAGGCGCAGGTTTGAACTGTTCGAGGACGGCATGACCGTTGCGGAGATTGCCCGCAAGGAAAAGGCCGCGTTCAACAGCGTCAAGGAGTCCATCGAGTCGGCTCAGAAGAAGCTGAAAAAACTTCTCTGATTTTTCTCAAGGGACACCCTCAATTTCGGTGTCCCTTTTCTGTTTAACAGCGGAAGGACAAAACAACATCCCTTCCGGAAAGTGAGGTAAGTGCCATGAAGCACACATTACAGATCAGCGTCAGCAAGAAGCCGAAGAACGGCGGAATCGTAGCCTGCCGCAAGGTTTCGGTAAGGGAAAGGTTCCTCCGATTCCTCTTCGGCGACAAGACAAGGCTCACGGTCATCGTTCCCGGCGACACCGTGGAGGAACTGGAGATCAAGGAGATCGGAAAGGAGGCAGCCCGTGAAACTGTATGAGATCAACGCAGAAATCCTCCGGCTGACGGATGCCATTGAGTTTGACGAGGAGACCGGGGAAATCCTCGGCGATGCGGACGAATTGTTCACGCAGATTCAGTCGCTTCAGATGGAGAAGAAATCCATCCTCGAATATCTCGCCAAGCTCGTCCTGAACATCCGCGCCGAGGCAGCCGCCGCAAAAACCGAGGAACAGCGCCTTAAAGCACGCCGCGACAGGCTTGCGAAAAAGGAGGACCGCCTCATGAAGATACTCGACCGCGAGTGCGCGGGCGAAAAGACCGACCTCGGCGTGGCGACCTTCGCTTACCGCAAGACCTCCCATGTGGATGTGTCGGACGCAGAAAAAGCGATCTGCTGGCTCAAGCGCAACAAGCACCTCGACTGTTTCCGCATCCCGGCGCCGGAAGTTGCAAAGGCCGAGGTCAAGAAACTCATCAACGCAGGAATGAAAGTACCCGGCTGCGCCGTGGTCGAGGACTACTCCTGCTTACTCAGATAAGGAGGATTTGACGGATGTTAAACATCACCAGAGGGAAAATCGACCGCGCCTTAAAGGTGGTCGCCTACGGGAGCGAGGGCATCGGCAAAACAACCTTTGCCGCCGCGTTCCCGGAACCGCTCTTCATCGATACTGAGGGCGGCACCGCACATATGGATGTGCGCCGTATCGACAGACCGCAGTCCTGGGAGGAACTGCTCTCCATCATCAGCGAGGTCGCGGCTGATTCGAATGTCTGCAAGACGCTCGTGCTGGACACGGCGGATTGGGCGGAGGCGCTCTGCGTCGCCTATGTCTGCCAGAAATACAAGCAGAACTCCATCGAGAGTTTCGGCTACGGCAAGGGCTACACGATTCTCGGCGAGGAGTTTGGCAGGCTGTTTGCCGCTCTCGATGCCGTCATTGCGTCCGGGAAGAACGTGGTCATTACGGCGCACGCCAAGATGCGCAAGTTCGAGCAGCCTGACGAACAGGGTGCTTATGACAGATGGGAAATGAAGCTGTCCAAGCAGGTCGCGCCGCTCTTAAAGGAATGGTGCGATATGCTCCTGTTCCTTAATTACAAGACCTATGTGGTCACGACCGAAACGAACGCCAAGAAAGCCCAAGGCGGCAAGCGTGTTATCTACACCTCGCACCATCCGTGCTGGGATGCCAAGAACCGCCACAGTCTGCCGGAAGAGATGGACTTGGATTTCAAGAACATCGCGCATCTTTTCAAGACAGTCACCGAGCCTTCCGCCGATGCGGGAAAACCCATCGATCGCCTTCGCTCCCTCATGGCGGAGTCGAATGTGACGGATGCGGAACTTCAGAAGGTCGTGGCGGACAAGGGACACTATGCCGCCGACGCTCCCATCGACAGTTATTCCGAAAAATTCATCTCCGGCTGGCTCATCAAATACTGGCCGCAGATTTTGAACCTTATCAATACAGATCGCGCAGAGCTGTGACTAACAAAGGAGGATTTTTATCATGTCTGATTACATCAACAACAATGCCGGCATGGATTGGGATGATGCCATCGAGAACGATGGTCAGGAGTTCATCATCCTGCCGGAAGGCGATTACAACTTCACCGTTACCGACTTCGAGCGCGGGCGCTTTCCCGGCTCCGCCAAGATGTCGGCTTGCAACAAGGCGACGCTCACCCTGCAGGTCAAGACCGATGACGGCATTGCCAGCGTCCGCACCGACCTCATTCTGAATCGCATCGTGGAATTTCGCATTTCCGCATTCTTCCGCTGCATCGGTCAGAAGAAGCACGGCGAGAGGCTCGTGATGGATTGGAACAAGGTCGTGGGCAGCCGAGGTCGTGCGCACTTCAAGCCTCGTACCTATACCGACCGTGACGGCAACGAGCGTCAGGCAAACGATGTCGACCGTTTCTATGACTATGACGAGAAATTCTTCCCCGCAGAGGACGACTGGATGGAGATCACCGGGGATGATGACCTGCCGTTCAATTAAGGAGGTGCCGTATGTTTGAACTTCGACCTTATCAGGCCGAGGCGAAACAGGCGATCCTTTCCGCGTGGGACGAGGGGTACCGCAAAACACTCCTCGTCCTCCCGACGGGATGCGGAAAGACCGTCGTGTTCTCTTCGGTCACGGAAAACCAGGTAAACAAAGGACATCGTGTGCTTATCATGGCGCATCGCGGAGAGCTGCTCAACCAAGCAGCGGACAAGCTGAAGGAAGCGTCAGGGCTTGATTCCGTTCTTGAAAAAGCAGAGTCAACAAGCCTCGGCAGCTTTCTCCCGGTGACGGTCGGCTCTGTGCAGTCGCTTGCACAGGAAAAGAGACTCGCCCGGTTCCCGAACGATTACTTCCAGGACATCATCGTGGATGAGGCGCATCATTGCCTCTCCGACAGCTATAAGCGGGTTCTCGACCATTTTCCCGATGCCAATATTCTCGGTGTCACTGCAACGCCAGACAGAGGCGATATGAAGAATCTTGGAGAGTTCTTCGACTCCAAGGCTTACGAATACAGCATGACCGAGGCTATCCGTGAGGGCGACCTTTGCCCAATCAAGGCGCAGATGATTCCGCTTGAACTGGACATCGCGGATGTCGGTATCTCAAGCGGTGACTTCTCCGCAGGCGACATCGGACACGCATTGGAGCCGTACCTTCAGCAGATCGCGGTCGAGATGGCGAACTACTGCCGGGGCAGAAAGACCGTTGTGTTCCTTCCGCTCATCGCTACATCGCAGAAGTTCTGCGCCATGCTGAACAATGTAG
>CAVIXF010000355.1:0-3944 GCA_963646585.1 Candidatus Gastranaerophilales bacterium HUM_1
AGTTGAGATTGACCGAGAAGTCGAATCCCTTGAACGTGAGGGTGGTGCCGAAGCCGCCGTAGAGATCCGGGTCCGCATCCCCGCAGTTGAAGTCCGTGCCGTAGCTGTAGGTTGTGGTCTTGGTCAGCTCGCCTGTCTTGCTGTTCTTCACGTACCACTGGGACTGACCTTTCTCGTTGACCCCGGCGTACCTCTTCAGGTACAAGGTGTGCAGCGGAAGACCTTCCCCGTGGAAGTAGTAGCCGTTGACGTAGCCGGCGTGACCGTCAAGATTGACGCCCTTGTTGTCCTCGTTCAGCATCGTGATCTTGTTCTTGTAGTGTGTGGCGTTGAGGCTGACGCTCCAGTTGAAGTCCTTCTTGCGGATAAGACCTATGTTGAGGTCAAGCTCGACACCGTTGTTGAGCATGTTGCCGACATTGTCGTAGGATCCGCCGTAGCCGCCTGAAAGCGGAACATAGACGAAGCAGAGCATGTCTGTGGTCTTGCGGCTGAAGAACTCGGCGCTACCGGTGAGGCGGCCTTTGAACATGTCAAATTCCAGACCGGCGTTGAAGTTGCTGTTGGTCTCCCAGGTGATGTTCCTGTTGCCGACGGTACTCAGGGCCAACGAAGGCTCGCCGTTGAAGTAGTTGATGGTGTAGGTGTCAGTGTAGCGGTAGTCTCCGATGGCATCGTTGCCCTGCTGTCCCCATGAGGCCTTGACTTTCAGCATGTCGATCCATGAGACCTTGAACCAATCCTCCTTGCTGGCGATCCAGGCTCCTCCGACCGAGTAGAAATTGCCCCAGCGGTGATCCGGATGGAAGCGTGAGGAAGCGTCGCGGCGGTAGGAGGCCGAGAGGAAATACTTCTCGTCCAGATTGTACATCGCGCGGCTGAACCAGCCCTCGGTGTTGTACCTGCTGGAGGAACCGGCGTTCTCCTTGATCTTGATGGCGGCGCTGAGTTCCTGCGCGTCGAAGTAGGAGAAGAGTCCCTCGCGGTCTCCGCTCATCCATTCGCCGCGGTAGTCGTAGTTCTCATGGCCGGCCATGACGGAGACATTGTGTCTGCCGAACTGCTTGGTGTAGTTCGCGATCTGCTGGAAGTTCAGGGCATAGACAAGGCTGTTGTACTTGTAGACATAGCCGCTTGGGTAAGCGGTCTTGCCGTAGCCGTAGAATCCCTGCTGGGTGGCGGTGTAGTGGGATTCGGTGCTTGTGACAGTCCCGTTGACGGTGATCTTCAGCCCGTCCAGAGGGGTCACGTCGGCGTAGCCTGTGAGGGTCATCGCATTACTGACGGTCTTGTCGGTGTTCAGGGCGTTTTCCTGAAGAGGATTGTTCCGGGAGAGAACCGGACGGTTGAGTCCGCCTAGCTCGCCGGAGCCGTAGTCGTACATCTTGCCGTTCTCGTCGGTCATGATGAGACCGTCCCCGTCACGAAGATAGACAGGGTAGATCGGAGCCATCGTGTTCGTGATTCCGAACAGGGAAGTGCCGGAGCCTTCATCGACATCGTTGGATGAACTGTGGGCGTAGTTCATGTTCGCTCCCACTTTCAGCCACTCCTTGGCCTGGTAGTCGGCCTTGAGACGGATGGTTGTCCTCTCGAAATCAGAGTTATAGACGATGCCCTCGTTGTCAAGGTAGCCTATCGAGCCGTAGAAACTCAGCTTGTCGGTGCCTCCGGTGAGGTTGAGGTTGTACTCCTGGCGGAGGCTGTGCCTGAACGCCTCGTCAAGCCAGCTGTCGGGAGCGGCGGTGTAAACCTTCCCGTTGTAGTAGATTCTTCTGCCCTTGGTGGCGTGCGGATTCATCCTGCCGTTCGTCCCGATGAGATACTCCCCGTCCGGAACGGTGTAGGTGAGGTAGCCGAGTCCGCCGTCGGCGGTGGCTCCGCCAAGATTGGCGTTGGCCTGCCTGTGTGCCTCGTAAGGTGTCATTCCGCGGTCACGCATGTAGTAGTTGTAGAGTGCGGACCAGTGCATTTCGTAGTACTGCTCCGGGTTCTTGACGTAGTCGTAGTCGATTGTGGCGCGGCTGTTGACGCTCCACCTGCTGTCCAGCGTGATGGTGGCGTTCTCGGATTTGCCTTTCTTGGTGGTGATCATCACGACTCCGTTGGCTCCACGGGCTCCATAGAGGGCGTTGGAGGCGGCGTCCTTTAGGACGGTGATGTTCTCCACGTCGTTAGGGTTCAAGTTGTTCCAGCCTCCGTCGTAAGGCGCTCCGTCCACAATGATAAGAGGGGAAGTGCCGGCGTTGATGGAACTGAATCCGCGGATCGCCATCGAAGGGGTGGCTGTAGGGGAACCGGAGTTGTTGATCATCTGGAGTCCTGCCACCTGACCCTGAAGTCCGCTCAAGACATTCGTGAGCTGTTTCTTCTCAAGTGTCTCGCTCTTGACAACCGCGGCTGACCCTGTGAAGGAGGACTTGGTCTGCTGACCGAAGGCCACGACGAGGACCTCATCGAGCAACTCATGGTCGGTTTTCAGACGGATGGTCATCTCCGGCTTCGGGTCAACCTCGACAGAAGTCATCCCGATGCAGGAGACAGACAGTTTGTCTGTGGCTTTCACACCGCTCAGGCTGAAATGCCCGCTCACGTCCGTGATGTCTCCTTTCAAGGTTCCCTTGACCATCACCGAGGCACCGATGACGGGTTCGCCGTTGTCATCGATGACGGTGCCTTTTATGTTTATGGTCTGGGCGGACGCAAGTGAGAACGCCGCCAGAAGCATAAACAAGAACATAAAGATTTTTTTCATACGCTCTTATATTAATGATGTGTTAGTTGTTTTTTGTTGTCTGCAGTCCGGCGGAAGGGAGGATGAATCCGACCTTGTCCTTGTCCGACCAGAGCCAGACCGTCCTGCTGTCGATCTTCAGGATTTTCAACTCGCTGAAGCTGAATCCGGTGAGACCTATGTTCCCGGAGACTGTGCCGCTTACTCCCGCAGAGGAGGATGGCATCGCATTGAATTTCACGGTCAGATCGTATGTCCCTTCATGATTTATGATCCTGATCAGGTTTTCCGTTGGAGCGCAATAATATTGGTGGGTTTTCTTAATGAATGAAAAAGTCTGCTTGCCATTCTGGTATATTCCTAAATCACTTGAGACTGAAAAATCTTCCTGGAGGGTGTCTTCTTCCTTGTCGCTTTTGCATGCGTTCAGCGTTGCCGCGAGAAGCAGGAGTGGGGTGAGTATTCTGAAGGATATTCTCATGATCTGTGATATTCAAGAATTTGCTATAGGATGATGTCAATGAATCTGGCGAAATATTCAGTGCCGCCGTCTGGCTTTGTCAGGACCGCCTGGACGTAGTGCTCGCCTTTGCGCAGATTGAGGTAGCCGTCTGTCTTCGCCCCGTCCACAGTCCATTGGATTCCGCTCACCTCGCCGCAGTCAACCAGCATCATCAGAACCTTGTCCTCCGATGTCGGGTTGGCCTTCGAGAGTTGGATTCTCGGAAAGCAGGAGCCGGATTTCTCGGTCTGAAGGGTCAGTGCGGTCTTGCTGTTTTTGTCGCCGGTGATGGTGATTTGGTAGTCGGTGCCGTCATTCAGCAGAGGAATGTGTGCCTCGCTGGATGTCAGCCCAGTGAGACTTTTCGCATCGCCTTCGCTCCCGTCAGGCTTCCATTCCACTGTCCAACTTGTCGAGAGGTTGTCTTTCCAGGCCAGGAGGATGTCGTGCTGGTAGATTTCGTGTTTGACATCGCTGATGCTTCCGTGACGCTCGGTGACGGACAGTCTGACTGTACCTTGCGCTTCGTCGAGCCTGATTGACGGGATTTCGGTCAGGGTTCTCTTGCCGTCGGCGGACATGAATCTCGTGTCATTGTCGCTGTAGAGAGATGTGACATTCTTTCCTCCCGGGAAGAAGCAGTGCTCAGGCAGAAACTGGGGAGAGTAACCGCCTTTGGAAGTGGTGTTCGAGTAGAGCATCTTATAG
>CAVIXF010000356.1:0-3849 GCA_963646585.1 Candidatus Gastranaerophilales bacterium HUM_1
ACAGGAACTTAATCCTCTAGGTAAATATCCGGAAGACGTCCTGGATATTTCGATCGAGGCGCCGTCAGACAATCGCAGGACTGGCTATCCAACCCAAAAGCCAGAAGCCTTGCTGGAAAAGCTGATAAAAGCATCCTCAAATCCTGGCGACTTGATCTTCGACTGCTTTATGGGCAGTGGCACCACGCAGAACGTAGCCATGAAGCTTGGACGTCGCTTTATCGGGGCTGATATCAACCTCGGCTCAATCCAGACGACCACTAAGCGGTTGCTTGCGGCTGCCAAAGAGCTTGGCCAACAGATTGGTAACGATGACAAGTTCCTCGGCTTCGAGGTATACAACGTCAACAACTACGACTTCTTCCGTAACCCGGTCGAGGCCAAGGACCTGCTTGTCCAGGCGCTCGATATACAGCCCTTCACCTCGGAGAACGTGTTCGACGGAGAGCTCGATGGCCGCAAGGTGAAGATTCTCCCGACGAACCGGATCGCGACGCGAGCCGACCTGGAAGGGCTTGTTGCGAACCTACCCTATGCTCTGTATGACGCGAACAAGGAAGCGAACCCATCGCAGCCGGTGGACTACATCACGCTCGTCTGCATGGGGCATGAACCTGACCTGAAGGCAGCGCTCGAGAGCGAGCTGAACGAGTACGTGGTCGATATCGAGGTCGTGGATATCCTCCGAGACAAGAAGGACCTGGAGTTCAAGCGCGACGCCGAGGCGAACGTCGTTGTCGAGGGCGGGAAGCTCACGATCAAGTCGTTCTATCCAATGAACCTGCTCCAGAAGCTAAGCCTGCAGAAAGAGGCGGTCGAGGACTGGCGCGAGCTTGTGGAGTCCGTGCTTATCGACTGGAACTTCGACGGTGCCGTGCTTGAGCCGGCGGTTATTGACATCCCAGAGAAGAACGCCCTTGTCGCTGGATCCTACGATGTTCCCGCTGACGCCGGGCGCATCAAGGTAAAAATCACCGACGTGCTCTCTGAGTCGCTTGAGGTCGAGGTGGGCTAGACATGGCTAAGCAGTACGACGAGTCGCTTGCTTTCTATGAGCAGCTGAGACGGTACTACCTCGACAATAAGGGCAAGATCCGGAAGAACTACAAACGCATCACCTTGAAGCTCCTGGACTACAACGACCGGGCCGTCAACCCCGAGGCTTTCCTGCGGCCGCCGCAGTTCGAGGCGTTCGAGATGTACGTCTTCGTAAAGGAGTTCCTCGGCAACAGGCCGATGTACGAGATCTTTGATGACTGGCGTAAGCGCCGGGGCCTCTTCGCTGACGCGTCCTTCTACTCTCGCGGGCAGGAGAGCCTCTTTGACACGGGGATCGAGAAGCAGACGGCGACCCTCTTCAAGCAGATGCGGAACGTCTCGGAGAACTATCCCAACTACATCTTCGCGCTGACGATGGGGCTTGGTAAGACCATCCTCATGGCAACCTGCATCTTCTACGAGTTCTTACTCGCAAATAAGTTTCCCCGAGACAAGCGCTTCTGCCACAACGCGCTTGTCTTCGCACCCGACAAGACCGTGCTGCAGTCGCTCAAGGAGATCCCGACCTTCGATAAGTCGCTCGTCGTCCCGCCCGAGTACGTCTCAGTCATCGACCAGAACCTCCGTGTCCATTTTCTTGAGGACACAGGGACCACGCTCCATACGCTCGACGATTCAGACTTCAACCTCATCATCTCGAACGACCAGAAGATTATCGCGAAGCGTAAGCACGCCGAAACGACCGCCGCAGAGCAGCTCTTCACGATGCCGACGGGCCTCCTGAGCGTTGTCTACGGCGAAGACGCAGGCGCCTCCCAGGACGAGGGCGACCTCATCCTCAACCAGCGATTCGCGAAGCTCTGTCGGCTTGGGCAGATGGGCGTCTACGTGGACGAGGCTCACCATCTTTTCGGAAAAGCGCTGGAGAAGTCACTCTCTGACAAGAAGTCCGAGAACGGGCTGCGGCGCACGATCAACCTGCTTGATGAGGCGCTGACCAACAAAGGGTCCGGCGTCGTGGCGTGCTACAACTTCACGGGAACGCCCTACGTGCAGAACAAAGTGCTGCCCGATGTGCTCTATGCCTATGGACTTGCCGAGTCCATCAACAGGGGCTACCTCAAGGCCGCACGCGTCCTCAAGTACGAGCATGTTCGAAGCGAGTCCTTCCTGCGCAGCGTCATCACCGAGTTCTGGAACATGTACGGCGAGGAGAAGGTCGAGGGGCTGCTTCCCAAACTCGCGATCTTCGCGACTCAGATCGAGGAGGTACAGAACGAGGTTCTTCCTGCCTGCGAGAAGGTCCTCGCTGAGCTTGGCATTGACACCTCGCGGATACTCGTGAACACGGGAGACCCCAAGCAGACCAAGGCCGAGGACATCCACATCTTCAACAACCTGGACAACCCGAACGCTGGCGGCAACGACAAGCAGTTCATCATCCTCGTGGGCAAGGGCCGCGAGGGTTGGAACTGCCGGTCCCTCTTCGGCGTCGCCCTCGACCGAGAACCGAAGTCGAAGATCTTTGTGCTCCAGGCCACCATGCGATGCCTGCGACAGATAGGGACCGGGCAGCAGAAGGCGACCGTGTATCTCTCCGCCGCCAACTTCGAGACTCTCGATGACGAGCTGAACAAGAACTTCAACATGACTGTCAGCGATCTCAATGAGAGCCAGTCCACGCGCCGCGTTTACCAGGTGAGGATGGTTCCGCCCGAGCGGAAGGTCAAACTCGCCAAGATTCGTCGCGAGTACCGGCTTGAGGAGCGGTCTGAAGAAGGGCAGCTCTGCTTTGGGCTTGACCAGCTTGACCTCGAGAAATATGAGTCGCATATCTATGAAAAGGTTAGCCTCACGCGCGACATCGCCCTCAAGGAGGTCAAGGCGGACTTCAGCGGCGATCAGCTGAGCTATTCGGAGATGATGCTTGTTGCCGAGGTCGCGCGGCATCTGGGGCCGACGGTGGGCTGCCTGACTGTCGAACGACTTATCGAGGAGTCGGTCGAGGGATTGGAGAAGGTGCTTGCCTACGTCAATAAGCACAACGAGCTCATCTGGGACGTTGTGGTACCAAAGATCTTCGAGCACCTGTATGAGGTCAAGGTCGAGAAGAAGTCGGAATCCGTCGAGGTGAGCCTTCTCAAGGAACCGAAGAACGCCGCCTTCTACGAGTTCTCGGCGAAGCCCGAGCTCGTCGTTCGGCGCGAGGCGGTGGAGTACGACGACTGTACCGAGAAGAGCTTCCACGCTGACACGTACTGTTTCGACTCGAAGCCCGAGAAGGAGCTCTTCAACCAGCTCGTCTACTCCGAGGATACCGAAAGGGTCTACTTCACCGGTATGTTCACCTCGGGGCAGTCGGAGCTCGCGATTCAGTATGTCGACCCCGAGTCGCATCGCATCCGCAACTACTACCCTGACTTCTATGTTGAGAACTCCGACGGAACCATTGATCTCATCGAGGTCAAGGGTGACGACAAGATTGATGACGCGACAGTTCTCGCTAAGGCGGCGGCAGCCCGCGACATCGCTAACGCGTCGAACATCGAATACGGCATCATCGCCGGCAACTTCATTATGGAGAACGACGTAACCTCGATGAGCCTCAAGGAGGCGCAGGAGAAGTCTATCGAGAGGGCGCACGGCGCGAGGGCCACGGGGACTGGCTCCCTCTTCGATGAGAACGACGATGAGTGATTTGACCTTAGAGGCTTACGCTTAACGCATCAGCCCCCTGCTTGTGACACGCCCGTACTCTGGACCGCGATGGTTCAGGGTGCGGGCGTTTTCTTTTCTCGCCCGCCTGAGGTGGAAGGACTTTCGCTATGGACGGTGAGGCCAATGGCACGC
>CAVIXF010000357.1:0-3809 GCA_963646585.1 Candidatus Gastranaerophilales bacterium HUM_1
GACCCATGCGGTTCCGGCGATATAATGGGCGCGCCCGGGCGGAATGGCCGCCGCAGGCGCGCAGCCCGATGCATCAGGCCTTCAGATGCCCGAGCGTTTCCTCGAACTCATCGAGGATCTTCAGAGACTTCTCTATGTCGAGAGCGTTGGTCAGCCCGGCCTTCTCGACGGCTTCGACGTACCCGGCAATGCCTTCCTGGTAGAGCAGGTTCAGGTAGTCTGCCTTTGCTTTTACGTAATCGTCGACAGCCTCCGCGTACAGCTCGATGACGTTGATCGCAGACGTGCCGTAGCTGATGTAGTAGTTGGGAGAACTGAACAGATGGGGGATGCTGGCCCATTCATACTTCTCATCATATTCCCTGTCGAACGTCACGCCCGTCTCGTCCAGGATCTCCTGGAACTTCTCCAGTGCCTGGTCCACCGTCAGCGTGCCGGTCTCCGCTTCGGTCTCGTATGCCCAGATCTCGAAATCGGTGATGATTCCGGACTGGCACACAGAGTCGAGCATTTCTCTCGCGACGTAGACGGCCATAGCTCCGTCCGATCCGTTTCCGACAAGCCCGGAGGTGCAGTACAGGGCCTCAAGGCCTTGGGAATGGATCTCTGATGTGTCGTAGCACTTTGAATAATTCGGATTCAAGCACATGTTCGCGGCATGGCCGAACTCATGGACGATCGTGGTTTCAGTGAACGGGCCCCAGCCGATGTACCCATTGTAGATCACAGCGGCGCCTCTTGTGTATAGCTTGCCAGTGAATGCATCCTCGATGTGCCCATCCGCGTCGCAGTTGTATATCAGCTCGTACTCGGTCATGTAGTCCAGCAGCCTGGCGAAATCTCCGCTTACGGAATCGATGAAGGGCTTCACCGCATCGACAAGCCCAGCGCCTTCCAGATCGTACATCCATGAGAGATCGCTTCTCATCTCGTCAAAAGTGTATCCTGTGATGTCCCAGATGTCCATGTAGATAGAGTCCGCTCTGCTGACCAGGTCGATGAATCCTTTGGCATCCGAGACCGTGTAGTCCCTTCCAAACTCTTTCTCGTACGAGTAGACCGCGTAATTGTCATAGCCTTTCACTTCGGCATAGTCGTTCCGGACATCCACCAGATCGACGTAGACTGCAGCCGCGTCGGAAAACTGTGCCTCGTAGATCTCCGCAACGAGCAAGGTCTTCTCTTCATCCGTCAGCGTGGCGCTCTCCTTGACAGAGTCCAGCGTCCAGGTGCGCCCCTGAGAATCGACGATTTCGTATTCGGTCGTCATGATCAAATTGTACTCGGATACGAGCTCGGTCTCCCTCTCGATGAGGGCCTTCTCCTCGGCAGTCATCTCGCCGTAGCTGCGATAGGTCTCGGGATCGAGCCCAGCCAGCTCCATGGCATCTTCCACTGTGGAAGCGCATGGCCCGGAAAGGGCGTTCTTGAGGGCTATGGCATATGAATCGTACACCGTGGACTCCAGATTGGTCCAGGCCTGATTCTCTTCATCCATGCCTTCCGGGTCGATGTTGTAGTCGATACACACCCAGCTGAACTCGTCCTCGATCTTGTAGTACACTTGAGCCATCTCTTTCATGGCGCCTGCCATGGCCCGGGCATCCAGCGAGCTGTCGGACAGCGATGCGCTGAGCGCTTCCAGAGCCTTGCCGTACTCCTCTTGTGCGGCAGCAGCGGTGGTGTAGTCCTTGTCGCCATCCTGGATTGGGTCCGGGAAGGTCCGAGGCTCCGTTTCTGGAGCATCTCCGTGCGGCAGCAGGGCCGTCACAACCACAGCGGCGACGATTATGACGACAGCCGCAACGATTGCGGCCTTGATGTCGGAATCCATGATGCCCGAACGCTGTGCGCGGACTTAAACCGTCTGTGAAGAGAAGATGGCAAAGCCGGACCCGGGCATGGTCCGGCCCTGCCGCCGATAAGACGATGCTTCACGATCTCATGGCCTTCAGGGCCTCCCTTACGCCGTCGAGGATCTCGGCAGACCTCTCGGCATCGAGGGCGTTGGACAGCCCGGCCTGCTCCACTGCGGAGCCGTAGCCTGCAACGCCCTCCTGGTACAGCAGGCTCAAGTACGTCTCCTTGGCAGAGTCGAAGTCGTCGATCGCATCCAGGTAGATCTCCATCGCGTTCAGCACCGATGTGCCGTAGCTGATGTAGTAATGAGGATACTGGAAGAGATGCAGGACCCTCGCCCAGCAGTACTTCTGGTCGAAGGGGACGCTGTATGAGATGCCATGGCTGTCCAAGATGTCATCGAACTTCTGGCATGCCTGCTCGGCAGTCAGCGAGCCGGTCTCGGCCTCGGTCTGGTATGCCCATATCTCGAACTCCGTGTACACAAGGGCCGACCACAGGACCGACGCGAACCCCCTCATCTTGAAGATGGAGAACGCCCTGTCGGAGCCGTGGCCTACGAGGCCGGAGGCGCTGTACAGCGATTCCAGGCCCTGCGAGTGGATCTCTGCGACATCGTAGCAGACGGTCCTGTTCGGGGTGAGGCAGCTGTTGGAAGCATGTCCGAACTCATGGATGAGCGCCCTTTCCGTATTGGGGCCTCTGCCTGTGCCCCCCACGTATATCACGGCAGAGCCGCGCGTGATGATGTTCTCCGAGTACGATGTGTTTATCCTGCCTTCGTCCTCGCATATGTTGATGAGCCCGTACTCGAGCATGTAGTCCAGCAGGTCCGAGTGGTCTTGGCTCATGGAACGTATGAACGGCGTCGCGTTCTCTATGAGCCCGTCGGCATCCAGCTCATAGAACCATGCGGTCTCCTCGTTGCACCTCTCCTCGGTGTACCCTGCAAGGCTGTATGCGCTCTGGTAGAGGGCATATGCCTGTCCGGCCAATGCGGTGAGGCCCGTGACGTCGGATGCCGAATACTCTCTCCCGTAGACCTCCTTGTAGGCGTATGCGGCATAGTCGCTGTAGCCCTTCAACTTGGCGTATTCGTTGTTCACGTGCACGAGCTCCACATACACTCCTGCGGTGTCGGTGTACTTCTCCGCATAGATGTCCGCTGTCAGCACCTTCTTCTCCTCATCGGTCAGCGTGGTGCTCTCGGCGACCGCCTTCAGAGTCCATGTGCGCCCCTGGGCATCGACTATCTTGTAGTCTGTCCCTATGATCTCGTAGTACTGAGCCTTGAGCTCTGTCTGCCTCTGCAGGAGGGCATTCTCCTCGGGAGTTGCCTCTCCGTAGCTGCGGTACTCCTCCGGATCCTCTCCCATCGACTTCAATGCGGCCTCGACGGTGCCGGCACAGGGGCCGGACAGAGAGTCCTTCACGGCCTTGGAGAAGCTGTCTTTCAAGACGGGCACCAGGACTTGCCATGCCTGGTACTCGGAGCTCATGCTCGAAGGGCTCTTGTTGTAGTCGAGGGAGACCCATAGGCTCTTGTCGATCAGGGCGTCCCGCGAATGTTCGGCGTCCGATATGGCCTTCTTCATGGCATCGACGTCCAGAGAGCTGTCCGAAAGCGATGCCTCCAGAGACGACATGGCCTTTTCATAGCCCTCTTGGGCCTCGGCGGCTGTCGGATAGTCCTTGTCGCCGTCCTCGATGGGCTGAGGGAACGCATGGGCCCTCTTCTCATGGGAATCGTCGGGCGACAGGACGTATGCGGCGGCCAGGGCCGCTGCGATGACGATGACTGCCGCCAGCGCAATGGCTTTGCTCTTATTGTCCATGGAAGGGTATCGCCGTCAGAGGTTTAACTGCCTCGCCCTCTGCGGGCCCGGCAGGCGGGGCCATGCCTGCCGGTCAACGGCATCGGCTGCCGATGGCCCTCAGGGCATCTTCTA